>JAUYKE010000007.1 GCA_030700125.1 Candidatus Colwelliibacteriota bacterium | reverse complement strand
CTCCTTATCCATATTTTGAATTTACACCTTGTGGCCTCCAAACCCCTCCCTTAAAGCCGACAAAATTTTGCCGGTGTAGCTTGGTTGTTTCTCCGACATTTTCCTAAACTTTAGCGATTCTTCAATAATCTTAGTTTTTATTTTCATTTCCCTGGCGGCTTTGACAGTCCAGGCTCCTTCGCCGGTATGACTAACTTTCCCGGTAACTGCTTTAAGGTTCTCACCATGAATTTCTAAGGCATCTTTTAGCCAGCCAACGAGGCGGGACTCAATAACCGAACCACGATTATAAATATCGGCTACCCGTCGAAGATTAAGATTATAAGAAGATTTTTTGAGAACGGTGAATCCTTCGGCTAAGGCTTGCATCATGCCATACTCAATGCCGTTATGAATCATTTTGACGAAGTGGCCTGCTCCTGCCCCTTCAAAAAATTGGTAACTGTTGTCTTTAGCCAGGTCGGCAAAAAGGCGCTCAAGTCTTTTAAAAATTCTCTTCTCCCCGCCAATCATTAAAGAAGGGCCTACTAGGGCGCCCTTGGGACCGCCGGAGACTCCAACGTCAACAAAATTAATTCCTTGAGCAGATAATCTTTTGTGCCTCCTTATAGAGTCTTTATAGAAAGAATTGCCGCCATCAACGATCGTATCGCCCCCGGATAGAAGGGGAGTCAGCTTAGCAATGATTTCATCAACCGCTCTCCCGGCCGGCACCATTAGCCAGACCACTCTTGGCTTAGGCAGTCTTTCTACTAATTCTTTAATTGATAACGCGGCCAGAATATTAACCGACTCTTCGGCTAGTTTCTCGGTAACCGTTGGGGTGCGGTTAAAGGCGACGACTTGCCAGCCTTTACCGGCTAGGCGCCTTACAATATTTCCGCCCATTTTTCCCAGGCCGATAATGCCAAAGGGAAAGGTTCTTTTAATTTCAGCGAGATCCGTCCTCGAGAGGATATCGTCCGTGTTCGGTTTGTAGGTTTCAAGCGGCACAAGGTTTTCTTTCCAAGCACGAGTGATAGTGTCAGTAAAGCGCCACATCGCTTTTACCTCCCCGGTGCTTAAAAAGAGAGTTTGGTCACCGGCGATGCAGTCCAAGAGAAGCTTTTTGTATTCTTCGGTATACTGCCTCTTCTCGACCGTTTTGCGTAGGAGAAACTGAAAGTCCCTTTCTTCAATTTTGAATTGGAGGCCGGGTTTTTTAGACCAGAATTGAACAACAATGCCTTCTTTCGGCTCGATGCTAAAGACAACCTTATTTTTATAGTGCTCGGCGCCCGGTGGGCAAAGGCAGGGGATCAGATGCTTCAGGGTAACAGTGATATCCTTTCTCGCCTTGGCTAGTCTTTTACCGGACTCGAGGCTGACGGGCACCCCCTGCCAACGAGGCGTATTCAAAAAACAGCCCTGGATTTTGAAATAGGTTTCGGTTTGAGATTTTGGATTTACTCCTTTAATTTGGCGGTAGCCGCGGTATTGAGCCCGGAAACTTTGAGTTTTAATTTCTGACTTTGAAAGTGGCCTTAATGCTTTTAGAATTTCCTCCCTCCTGGTTCTTATGGGCTCGGCTTCGAAGTTCTCGGGATGCTCCATGGTAATTAAAGCTAGCATTTGGAGGAGGTGATTTTGGCCGACGTCGCGGAGCGTCCCCAAGCCATCGTAAAAATTGCCCCTTTCTTCAACTCCAATGCTTTCGAGTAACTTAATATCAATTCGTTCAATAAAATTTCTGCTCCAGATTTCTTCAAAAAGATTATTGGAGAACCTGAAGCTCAAGATATTTTGAAGCATCTCTTTAGCCAAATAGTGGTCAATCCGGTAAATTTGAATTTCTTCGAACAGCTGTCCCAGAAGCCGGTCGAGCTCTTGGGCGCTTTTGTAGTCTTTACCGAAAGGTTTTTCAACGATGATCCTTGTCCAGCCTTCTTCCGGGCTGCAGGGATCGGTTAAGTGGGAGCCGGCTAAATGATTAAGGATGGTTTTGTAGAGTTCGGGGGGGACTGCCAGATAAAAAAGCTTATTAGAGCAAACGCCCCAGCTCTCATCAATTGAATCTAGGGTTTTGGCTAGCTCCTTATAGGCGGTTCGGTTTTGGAGTTGTCCCCGGTGATAGGTAAAAAGTTCCAGAAAGCCATTAATTTTTTCCTGCTTTAGCTTGGTGCCGATGTGCTTGAGGAGAGCAGCTTTAATGTGATTGCGAAACTGGACGGGGGAAAGGTTCCGGCGGGCAAAGCCGATTACTTGGAAATGATTAGGCAGCTCGTTTTTATCAAAAAGATGAAAGAGAGCCGGAGTGATTTTTCGAGCCATCAGATCCCCGGTTGCCCCCAGGACGACAAGAACGGTGGGGATGTTTTTGGAGGGAGACGGCATCCTTGTATATTAGCTCACTTTTTGTCCCTCCTTAGATTCTCTTAGGACGTAGACCGTAACAAATACTAGGATCACCGACATTAAAAGGGCGTAGATGAGCTTGGCGGCTATAGTGTTTTGGCCAAGAGGGAAAAGATATTCAATCACGGCTTTGATTGCTTCATTCCAGGCAAGACCGACGACCAAACCGAGAGCGGCCGCGATGTAGGTCATGGTTTTTCGCCGGACCTCTCGCTGGAGTTCTTTGCTTTCCTTGCCGATCCTGCGCAAGGTTTTAGAGGATGCTATTTTCTTTCTCACCATACCGGTATTATCATACCCGTAATTTTATTCGCGCGCCAGAAACAAAAAACCTCCCGAAGGCTCGGGAGGGTTTTTGTTTCTTTAATCCCGGGTAAAATTTTAGGATCCTGTGTTATCTTGGCGGAAATTTCCCCGGGGCCGGTTGCGGTAGCAATCTCGGCAGTAAATCGGTCGCCCTTCGCTCGGCTCGAATGGCAGTTCGGTAATGGCATTGCCGCACTCAGAGCACTTCCATTCTCCTTGAACCATTTCTCTGGCAAGGGGCTTTTCACCTTCGTCGTTGCCGTTCACTCATTTGTAAATGGATTTGATACGTCGACTTTCGTACTACCTTAACTATCGGGTGGTTCTTGCGGGCTGTCAACGAGGGGTGTTAGCATTGTTCAATATGAATCGTGGGCCTGAATTAAATAAAAGAGATATAGAATTTCTGTATGAAATTGGCTGTTTACGTCTTATTCCGCGCATGTGGCAACATGTCACCGGTCTTAATTCTGCCAATTTGGCTGAGCATACATTGCGGGTAATTTGGATTGCGGCGACTATAGCAAAGTACGAGAAAGTTGATATCGATAAAGTAGTTAAAATGGCGTTAGTTCATGATGTTGGAGAAAGTCGGACAGGCGATGCGCATTACGTGGCAAAAATGTATACTGAAAGAAACGAGGAGAAAGCGATTGAGGATATATTTGAAGATACTGGTTTCGCCGAGGAATTTATAAATCTGTGGAAGGAATACGAGAAAAGAGAATCGCTTGAATCAAAGATTGTTAAAGATGCTGACAATTTAGATGTTGAGTTTGAGCTTCAGGAGCAGGCGGTAAAAGGTTCGAAGTTGAAAGATGAATGGCAGGAAGAGCGGAAAGAATTTGTTTACCCTACGCTTTATACGGAAACCGGAAAGCGTATCTGGGAGGAGATTTCTTCTTCAAATCCTCATGATTGGTATTTGAAGGAACTGCAGAGATTTAGGAAGGGGGGCTACGGAAAGTAAATTGAATATGTTGGGGCAGGGAGCTCCGACGGAATCGTCGGAGCTCCCTGCGTGAAGAACTTCTGCCTAGTGGCTGCTGCTCACACCGCCGTTTGGGACGGTGCTTGCGTGGAGCGTTTTGCCGCAGTGGATGCAGCTCTGCGGCTTCTTCGCTCGCACTTGCTTGTTGCACCCCAGGCAATCGAGGGTGTGGCAGTACCAAGCCCGGCGTTTTGCCACCGAGGGACTCCTTTCAGGAGATTTGCCCCGTTAGAGACCGCCCTGCCGAAGGCACGGCTACGGCCGCCTTAGGGCGACCTGTCTCTAACGGGGTTTACTAGGCCAGTTTCAAAATATACGATTAAAGATATTGAAGCAAGCAGTGCATTCGAAGAATAAAAATCTGATGCCAATCGCTCTAGGAGCGGCGATTATCTTGATAGCTCTCGGATTCAGCAATTTCTCCACGGAGTTATCTACACCCACCCAAAAGCAGGAAGTTTTAGTTACGCGAGTGATTGACGGAGACACAATTGAGATCGAGGGAGGGGAGCGAGTTAGATATTTAGGGATTGATACTCCGGAAACGGTTGATCCAAGAGGTCCGGTTGAATGCTTTGGCCGCGAAGCGTCAATGGAAAATAAAGAGCTGGTTGAAGGGAAATATGTCCGGCTTGAAAAAGATATTAGTGAAACTGATAAATACGGCAGATTACTCCGGTATGTTTATGTTGACGATAAGCTTGTAGATCTTGAATTAGTAAAAGATGGATTCGCTCACATACTTACCATTCCGCCAGATATTAAGTATCAAGATAAATTTCTCGTGGCCGAGCGAGAAGCGAGAGAAGCAAAAAGGGGATTGTGGGGAGTGTGTTTAGATTTCGAGTCATCGGATTCTTCGTCGACTTGCGACATCAAAGGCAACATCAGTTTTACTTCTGGAGAGAAAATTTATCATTTGCCGAGCTGCGATTATTATAATGAAACTTTTATTAACGAATCAAAAGGAGAGCGCTGGTTTTGTGGTGAACAAGAAGCGGTTGCCGCCGGCTGGCGCAAAGCAAAGAACTGCCCGTAAACTTCAGCGGAGCGAGTCGAAGTGCTGCGGGGGAAGGATTCGAACCTTCGTGACGTGCTCCAGAGGCACGCATCCTGCCGCTAGATGACCCCGCAATAGGCCTAAATTTTACTTCCATTCGGCCTTAAAATAAAGGACTCTAGGAATTTTATTTATCCACAGTCCCTCAATAATTTGGAGAGGTAAGCGGTTTATCAACAGCCGCCTTTGCGAAACTAGAATCGTCTGTTAAAATATGAAATATAAAAGTAAAACTTTTACTGCAAAAGGTCGTTGAATAGTTCATCGAGTAAAACGTTAATGAATAATCAAAAAGTTGTTGGGGGAATATTAGTGATATTGGCAGTAGTCGCCATTGGAGCGGCGGTTTATTTCTACGCCCAGCTTAACCAACTTAGACAGAATCCTCAGCAAGTAGCTCAAGAAGAGGTGAAATCTCTCGTGATTAAAGTAGGAAAGCTTATTGTTCTACCTGAAGGGGAAGAGCCGACTGTAGCCACCGTTACCGATCCTGAACTGCTTAAAGACCAGCCATTTTTCGCCAATGCTAAAACAGGAGATAAGGTCTTAATCTACACCAATGCCAGAAAAGCCGTTCTCTATAATCCAGAAGCGAATAAGATAATTGAAGTAGCTCCAGTTAGTATCGGCGCTGCCGCAGCTCCTGCTCCCGCTGTCACTCCTCCAGCCGAACAGCCGCCAGCTCAATAGGTTTTTTACCTGCCTCCTGAATTCTTTTGAGAAGCAGCTTATAATTCTGAAGCCTTGTTTCCAGGAGTTTAAACCGTTTGCCGTTTTTGGTAGTCCAAACTCCCGGCTCGGGATTTAACGCTCTTGTTTTTCGATGGATTTCTATTGCTTTTTCTGGAGAAGCCCCGCTTGTTGCTAATTCTAAATCTTCGGGCGCGATAAAGGCGTCTTCACTTGTAAATTTCTTGCTGTAAGTAGCTTGGGGTTCATCTTGAGGTAGGGGAGTCATCTTGCCCTCCGCAAAATTCGGCAGCGTCTCAACTAGCAGATCTGCGGCTAGCCGAGCTAATCCTTCCTCTAAAGCTTCATAATCGTCCTCGTCATTAATGACTAATGTCTGATGACTAATAACCGGCCCGTGATCTACTTTTCCATCCATTAAGAATAGACTCACTCCGGTTTCTTTCTCATCGGCTAAGATAACCGACTGGATAGGGGAGGGGCCGCGATATTTTGGCAGAAGCGAAGGGTGGACTCCAATAGTGCCCAGCTTGGGGATCTCTAAAATTTCTTTGGGCAGAATTTTGGCGTAAGCCGCAACCACAGAAAAATCTGGGCGAAGGGCAAAGAGCATATCGCGAATAGTTAAAATATCTTCCGGTTGCAATATCTCAATTTGCACTTTGCGATCTGCTATGAGCTGCTTCACGGGGGGAGAAGTAATGATCTGTTTTCGGCCGACTGGTCTATCTGGGTTACACACTAAAGCTACAGGAGGCATTCCGGCACCAATTAATTTCTCGAGAATAATTGCTGCAAACCGGGGAGTACCGAAGAAGACGTATCTCATCTCTTTTTTAAGTAATCGATAAAAAGTTTCCCATTCAAGTGGTCCACTTCATGCTGGAGGACGCGAGCCAGGTGGCCCCATGCCCTAATTGTTAGTTTTTTACCGGCCTTATCAAATCCCTTGAGGGTGATTCGATAAGGTCTTACCACTTCGTCCATAACGAGTGAGACGCTAAGACAACCCTCAACTGCCGCTTCCGTTTCTCTAGATGTTTTTGTAATTTCCGGGTTAAAAATGGCATAGAATTTACCTTCTACCCGGGCCACGAAAACTTTCATGTCTAAGCCAATCTGATTGGCTGCCAAGCCGATTCCATTTGCTTCCTCCATGGTTCCTCGCATTTTCTTGATTAACTCCCTAATCTCTTTCGGGCTGGATTTTTTGAAATCAAACTCAGCGGTTTTTCGCCGCAAAAACTTTTCTTCTTTCTTATTTTTGAGAGTGAGAATAGACATCACCTGTTGTCTGATTTTTCTCCTTTTTCAATCTCCAGCATCTTCATAAAATAAGCGCCCTTATTTCTTACCTCTTTTCTCTCGGCCACTGATTTTGCTAGCTGGAGCATCCTCTCTGAACCATGCTTTCGGGCAAGCTTAATATAAAGCGATTTGTGCTTTTCGTCTCCCAAGACCTCGGCCACCATCAAGCCGACGAGTTGGTACTCCCTGTAGACTCGCGATGTCTTACCTCTTTCTTTCAGCCTTTCAAGATAGTCCTCCATGTCTAGTTGCCGGGTAGTGATCCGTCTTAGGCGGACTACTACCTAGTTGATATTATATATCAGCTACCCTAGAATTAGCTTCACCGTGAGGATGAACCAATATTTCAAAAATAAAAGACCCCTGTTGGGCGGTTTCGTGGTGGTAATTGTTCTCGTCGCTGTTTCTCTCGGTTCTTACTATTTTGGTTTCCGCGCCGGAGTTAAAGAACCCAGAAAAGTTGTCGTTGAAAATATCACCGGCGCCGACCTTCCTGAAGAATTTAGCGCCGATTTTGGGATCTTCTGGGAAACTTGGAGTAAGCTGCGGGAAACTTATATTGGTAAAGAAGATCTCGGCGATCAGCAGAAACTGGTTTACGGGGCAGTCAAGGGAATGGTCAATTCTCTTGGTGACCCAAACACCTCTTTCTTTACTCCTGAAGAATCTGAGCAATTTAGCCAGGATTTGAGTGGTAGTTTTGGGGGAGTCGGGGCCGAGATCGGCTCCAAAGAAGGACAGCTTATCGTGATTGCGCCCCTCAAGAATAGCCCAGCAGAAAAAGCCGGCCTAAAGGCAAGCGATAAAATTCTTAAGGTTGACGGTAAATCAACCGAAGGGCTTGAGGTGAGCGAAGCGGTTAGATTAATCAGGGGCGAGGTAGGAACAAAGGTAACTTTAACTATTATCCGCGAGGGGTGGCAAAGTCCGCGGGATGTGGAAATCGCAAGAGAAACGATTCAAGTGCCGACGGTGGAATGGAGCATGAAAGAGGGTAATATCATTCACCTCGAACTCTCTAGCTTCAGCGCTAATACACCCTTTGCTTTCTTTCAGGCGATTGCCAGCGGTCTTCGCCAAGGGGGTGACAGCTTGATACTGGACCTGAGAAATAACCCCGGCGGTTTTCTAGAGGTGTCGGTTAATTTGGCCGGTTGGTTCGTTAATCGGGGGGATGTGGTGGTAAGCGAGAAGTTTACGGGTGGAGATGAGAGACTCTTTAGAGCATACGGGAACGAAGCCCTCAAGAACTTCCCGGTAGTTGTCATTATGAATGAAGGTTCGGCTTCGGCCTCCGAGATTCTGGCTGGCGCCTTGAGAGTGCATAATGGAACAAAAATTGTCGGTGCCAAGAGCTTTGGCAAAGGGACCGTTCAGCAGTTGATTGACCTAAGTGACGGCTCAACTTTGAAGGTTACTATTTCCCACTGGCTTATGCCCGATGGGCGTTTGATTGAGGGGAATGGCTTGGAGCCGGATTTCAAAGTGACTGTTACTGACGAAGATTTAATAGCCGGCAGAGATCCTCAATTAGACAAAGCGGTTGAGATTTTGAAGCAAGAAATGCAGAGAAGATGAGGGTAATTTTATTGCAGGATATTAAATCCCTGGGCAAACGGGGAGACGTGAAAAATGCAGCTGATGGCTACGCCAGGAATTTCCTTGTCCCCAAAAATTTAGCCAAGCCGGCCACTCCCACTGCGCTTAAAGAACTGGAGTCCCAAAAAGTCACGCTTGAAAAACAATTGCAAGAATTAAAAACTGAAGTCGAAAATATTGAAAAAGCCACTGCATCTCAACCCTTAATTCTCACTGTTAGAGTAGGGGAGAAGGGAGAGGTCTTCAGTTCAGTCGGAGCAGAAGAAATTAGTGAGCGGTTAGTTGAAAAATTTCCGGTATTGAAACCAACCGACCTAAAGATTGAAGCCGGTCACATTCGTGAGTTGGGTAGACGGGAAATAGGAATTGAATTGAAGGGGATGTCTTATGGCGGCTTCGCCGCTTCGGGCAAAGTCGAAGGAAAAATTACGATAGAGGTACAACCGCAACAACCTTAACCATCTTAGAGTGATTGTTGAAATTGATCTTTTTTCTGGTTTGGAATTTAACCTGACCGGCAACCATCGCGTAGAGGGTATCGTCTGATCCTCGCTTGACGTTTATTCCCGGTAAATATTTTGTACCTCGCTGGCGAATAATAATCTCCCCGGGATTAACCGTCTGCCCGTCAGACCGCTTTACGCCTAAGCGTTTCCCGACTGAATCCCTGCCTAATTTAGTTGAACCACCCGCTTTTGTTTTTGCCATAATTAACGTGTATTAAGTATAAAGTATTATGTATTAAGTATCGGATTTGTCAAATCTTTTCGGTGATTTATACGTTATACTTGATACTTGATACATGATACTAGATACGATAACTACCCGCATAAGGATAACTTACCAGAATCTCCGCAACCTCTCTAAAGAGAATTACTTCAAAATAGGGGCCCTCGTCTTTCTCATCACCCTTCTTAGCTTCGGCATCGGCTATCTCGTCGGCCGCGACTGGTTTCCGGCTCCGATCGTGATTGAGAAAGCTGATCAGAGATAACCGATCTGCTTAAGCCAGTAATCGTGTTCCCATTCCCATAATTTCTTTGCGCCCAAGAAAGCTTGATAATCATCCTGCCAGTAGGGAAATTCTTTGAGTTCAATCTCTCCTGTCATTTCTGACCACTCGTGAAGACAGTTGGTGGAGTTTACCCCCTTAATTTTGTTATTCACCGGCCGCTTGATTTTTTCGCGGCCGCCTTTTGTCCGCCGCGTGGAGCCGCATTTTAAACAGCGCTCTCGTTGGTCAATTCTTAAGATCCAGCGAGTCTGCAAATTCTTGAAGTGTTCCTGAAGAGGAGGGAAGTAGGCGGCAGTTTGGAGATTGTAATCCCGATAAATCGCTTGAGATGTTTTAATGTCCAGTATGCCAAAGCGGCCATCAATTAACGCAAGCGCGTCAATCGTTCCGGCATAGCGCTCATTGAAGCTGACGACCCTCTTTTCAATAAAATCCGGGTCAACCTGGATATTGTTTTCGGCAAGATATTTTCTAAACGCCGTAACTGCCGGAAGAACGGTGGGGTCAATCTCCGGCTCTTGACCTGTCAAAATTGCTTGAACCGCTTCGTGAACCTTAGTTCCTTCATCAGCTGACTGTTTTTTAATATCCTCTCCGTGGCGGAAGCTCGGTAGTTCGGCGTAAAAATAATAAAGAGCCGGTTTTGACTTGATATTTATGATACTCGTTACCCGGGGATACCAGACGTCATCAATAATATAGCCAGTAGTACCTTTGAAGTTTTCTGCGTTGGAGTAATACATCGAAGCTATCTTAGCAGTCGAGGCGTTAAATTCACAATGTCGCCCGCTCCCATCATCACAATCACTGATTTATCTTTAATTAATTTATTGAGTGTTTGTCGTAATCTAGTGGGGTGGGGGAGATAGATCACCCCTGGAGAACCCTTTCTTTTTCGGATTGCTTCCGCCAGTATTTTAGAACTTATTTCATGCTTCATGCTTCTTACTTCATCTTTCTCCCGGCCAGCTACCTTAAATATGTTGAGGAGGATAAGCGTATCGGCTTCGTCAAAAGCAAGGCTGAATTCTTTGAATAATCCCTTTAGTCGTTCTTGCTGGTGGGGCTGAAAGACACAAATAATCTTTGATTTAGGAAACTTCTCTCGAAAAGCGCCAAGTGTCGCCTTAATTTCAGTCGGATGGTGGGCGTAATCATCGTAGACTGGAATTTTTCCGCCGAAGGCGGATCCGCCTCTGGCGGACAATTTCAAATTGCCTCGATACTCCATGCGGCGCCAGGCGCCATGATAACGAGAGAAAGCTTTCAAAATATCTTTTTCTTTTATTCCCAGAGCCCTTGCCAGTTTGTACACTCCTAAGGCGTTAGATAAATTATGTTCACCATAAATTTTGAGATGCTTTTTGATTTTTTGAGCCAGCATTTTTTCTTTTAGTGAATACCAAATGATTTTTCGTTTAAGTTGCTTACCTATGGAGAGTAGGGGAGTGTTATCTTTGTTCAATACCAAGATGCCATTATTATCTAAATTATTAATAAATTTACGGAAGCTACGCTTAACGTGGTTTAAGTCCTTAAAATAATCTAAGTGTTCCCGGTCGAGATTAGTGATAAGAGCGGCGCGAGGATAGTAATTTAAGAAAGCGTCTTTATATTCATCGGCTTCGATCACTAAATACTTACTTTTTCCAAGGCGGAAATTTTTCCCGCCTAGCTGAGGAATTTTGGCACCAACAATAACTGTTGGATCCATTTTTGACTCTAGGAGTGCTAGGGCTGTTAGGGCGGTTGTGGTGCTTTTACCGTGAGTGCCGGCTAAGGTAATGGTAGTAAATTCTTTAGTCAATTCTCCCAAAGCTTTCGGATAACTTAACGTTCTAATTCTTAATTTCCTGGCTTCCTGAAGTTCCGGGTTATCTGAAGGCGTTGCCTGGGTATAGATGACTAGGTCCGTTTCCGAGTTCAGATTCTTTTTTTGGTGGCCAATTTGAATTTTTACTCCCTCTGCCTTGAGTTCTTGGAGGAGGGGAGAGGGGGTATTGTCCGAGCCAGAGACCTCCCAGCCCTGGCTCAAGAAATAGCGGGCTAGGGCGCTAACCCCTATACCTCCAACTCCAATAAGGTGAACCTTCATGTGGTGAGTCAGTCGAACCTTCATCTGAAATTAAAACTCTTGTCCTGGGTCAATTTTGGGCCAAATTGGGGCATTTTGAGCCCGCCAGACGCCGAATAGTGGTTAGTATATCTCATTTCTTGAGTCTTTGACCACCATGAAATTGACGATGGATTTCCCTTAATTTCTTACTGGTAACATGGGCATAAATTTGGGTGGCAGTGATACTTTTGTGGCCGAGAAACTCTTGGAGGATCCGGATGTCGACTCCTTGGCTTAAAAGATCGGTCGCAAAAGAGTGGCGAAGGACGTGTGGGGTAGTGGTGGATGGCAGTCCCGCCAGGAGGGCATATTTCTGAATACTCTTTTCTATTGATCGGGGAGTAAGGCGCCGCGAGGCATCAGTCGGCCCTCTGTAGTTTATAAATAGCGCTTTATCTTTGTCGTTACGGGTTTTTAAGTAACGCTTCAGCCACTGAAGCGTTCTGGTGGAGAAGTATACCGTGCGGGCTTTTCCTCCCTTGCCGACGATTCCTAGCTCGAGCTCATCCGAGTTAAGGGAAGATTTAATTTGCTCTTGGTTTAAGGCAACGAGTTCCGATATTCGCATGCCAGTAGAGAAGAATGTTTCAAGGATCGCCCTGTCTCGCAGTCCGCTTGGAGAGGAGATGTCCGGAATTGATAATAATTGGTCGGTTTGTCTTAACGAAAGAAAACGAATTTCTCTTTCACTGCGATCTTTGTCTAGGGTTATTTTCTCTGAAGGAAGCGATTGAATGTTCCGTTGTGCAAAATAGCTAAGAAGTGATCGGAGAGCAATGAGATAGTAATTCTGAGTTTTTTGTTTAAGTGATGTTGAATAGTCCCTAGAATGATTTTGGCTTCTGAGATAGATCTTATATCTCTGTATATGGTCAAGAGTGAGTTCATGAGGTCTCAGGTGAGATAATTTATTCTCCTTCAACCAGTTCAGGAATCTTTTTAGGAAACGGGAATAATTTTCTTGGGTCTTGAGAGACAGCCCGCGCTCGCTACAATAGTCGAGAAATTCAGTGATATAGTCAGCGATTTGCATATCCTGGCCTGGTAAAGTCATTCTAAGTTTTTCTAAACTCTATTAATAAATCGCTACTCGGAACTATTAAATAAATAAAATGCCTCATAACCATTAAGTTCATCATAAGCTTGTATAGCGAAATAGTGCCCACCTCAATAAATAAGTCTAGTTCACCCGACTTATGTATTCCTAGATCTGCTCGTCCTTGCTGTAAGACGGGCTCTCTAATTGCATTATAATTTTGACGGGTGAAGTGATGCTCGATTCTCTCCATCGTTTCTCGATGCCAGTCGCTACCGTGATGAACTCTTTTCCCGGGGACGGGGGAGAGGGGCAGCCAAAAGCTAGATAGACCCGTGCCTTTCTTAATCTCTGTGGCTAGAACATCTCCTTGAACGATAAGCGTTGCAATATTCCGCAGATAGCAATGCTTACACCCACTTGGTGCATGCTTTTCCTTATCCATGAAAGTATCAATTACCTTGCGGAGCCATAGAATCTCTTCACGGATTCGTCTTTCTCCCTCGTGCCACTGCACTGATTTCATCGTTTTATTCATATCCTACTGTGAAATTTTTTATGGGTTTCTTTGAGTTGTTTACTTGTTAGGTGGGCATAAATCTGTGTGGCTGCTATATTCTTGTGGCCAAGAAATTCTTGAATTGTTCGTATATCAACTCCTTGCGAAAGTAAATCTGTGGCAAAACTGTGACGCATTACATGGGGGGTAGTGTCTAAGGGGATACCTGAACGCACAGCATATTTTTTAAATGCGGTTTGGATGGTGCGATGTGAAATCCTCCTCGCATCAATTTTTGTTCTGTAATTTCTATGAGTAATGAGGAGTGCTGGATTCGTATCAGTGCGCTCTTTGAGATACAGATTCAACCAATGAAGTGAGGGGGGGGAAAAATAAACGGGACGCACTCTTCTGCCCTTACCGGTAACAACAATTTCTAATTCCTCAGAAGTGTCTTTTGGGATTTTTATCTGATCACGGTTAAGGTTGACGAGTTCCGCGATACGCAGGCCGGTAGAGAATAATATCTCTAATATTGCGCGATCTCTTAATCCTAGAAAAGTTGATGTATCTGGTCCTTCAAAGAATTTCTTTAACTGATCTTTTCCCAGAAAGCGAATTTGTTGTTCTTCTTTTTCGCGTGCCAGCTTTATCTTATCCGGGGGTAGGGAAGTGATACCCTTCTCCATGAGGTATCTAAGAAGTGAGCGAAGGGCAATAAGATAATAGTTCTGAGTAGATCTCTTCAAGGATTTATGGCGTGAGAGATAAACTTTATATTGCCAGATATGCTTCTCTGTGATTGCTTGGGGGGTAATGCTCCCAATCTTGTTTTTCTCTAGCCAATCAAAAAAATGTTTTACAAAATGTGCATAATTTTCCTGCGACTTGGAAGACAATCCTTCCTCTATGTCCAGCCAGTCCAGAAAGTCGGGAACATGGCTTTTTAGAGATTCTTTCATAGCACTGATACTACCATTGCGTTTAATCTAAATTATACGCAATGCCTTTAACTGCGTAAACAGATCTTGTGGATACTGCTTCCCCTACCCTAGATGCTACGGCAGAAGGGATAGACCGCCTTTGACAAGAGCAATTATAAGCTGAAAGAGCTCGATAGCTACCCCGATTGAGGCCTTGGCAAAGATAATACCGGCTTCAAGAAGAATTTTTAGAGCGCTGATTAATGGAGTGAAATCATCCATAGTCCCCTACAGGTAATTTTGAGGATTAAGGGTAACGCCGATAGGCACTAGGCCGCTGGCCGGAGGAACAGAAAGAAAACCGGGCTGAGATTTGGAGTTTGTAATCTGCCAACCGCCGGCGGGCGTAGCATAAACACCGAAATGAAGGTGAGGACCGGTCACAAAACCTGTGTCCCCTACATAGCCGATTAGTTGACCTTTAGTTACCGATTGGCTGGAGCCAACAACTGCACTCGAAAGATGAGCATATAAACTGGACAAACCATTACCATGATCAATTAAAACATATCTTCCGTATTGGTAACGGCGACCGTTATAGTCAACGCGAGCTACCTGACCATCAGCAGTTGCATAGACCGGCGTGCCAATCGGCGCGCCAATATCCATCCCGTTATGGGGCTGGCCTTTATAAAGTCGCCCGGAGAGGGCAGTTTCTCCCCAATTTTGAGTAATTCTTATTTTGCCTCCATCTAAAGTTACTGGCCAAATAAAACTGGTAGTTTTCTTAGAGGGTAAATCAGTGGGTTTAAACCGGGTGCTAAGTTCTGCCTCAATGCGGGTGATTTCGTCCAGAATTCCACGTTGTTGGGATTCTAACTCCGTTAATTTCTTTTGGTAAAGACCTTCTTGGTTTTTTGTCTCTTTTAGTAGTTGATCTTTTTCTCCCTGCTGATCTTTTAAAATCGATTTTCGACTTCTAAGATTAATATTCTCTACTTCTACTTGTGATTTTTTATCCGTGGTCTGAACCAGGTTGTTTTCTAACTGCCCTTGAAGAGTAATTAACTCGGTAACGTCCACGGATAGATTATTCTGGACGTCTCGCAGTGCCTGGACTTCAAAAAGCCCGTCAGCCAAAGTGTCATTTTTCAAGAGGACGACGAGTAAGCCATCCCTATCTTTTTGCTGAAGTTTTCGGAGAATCCTGGCGATTGCCTCCTCCTTAGTGTCAACCTCCGTGCTTACTTGGCCAAGTTCGTAGCCGAGGGACTGTAACTCCAGCCGTAACTTATCAATGTTAATTTCACTTGACTTGATGCCGAGACTTAATTGATCAACTTGATAACCCAGGGTAGCCAAGGCCTGTTTTAAAGTTTTGCCTTGCCCTTGCAGGTTAGTAATTTGAGATTGCGTGTCTTTAATTCTGGAATTTATTTCCAAGAGCTGCTTATTTTTATCTTCAATTGACTGTTGGAGATCTCCAGGCGATGAGGCGAGCGCCAGGCCGAAAATAGTAGTTGAGATTCCCACGCAAACACCGATAATCAGTAAAAGCTTCCTCATTTTACCATTAAATTCCGCTTAGGTTTATTTTTTCCAAAGCCAGATTTATCCGTCTTAACGCTTCTTTTTTACCCAGCGCAGTCAAAATATCAAAGGGCCCGGGGGAGGCCTTGAGACCCGAGAGAGCCACTCTCAATGGCCAAAGGATATCTCCCCTACTCTCCCGAGGAATGGCGGCTAATAATTTCTCTTCCAGAAATTTAGAATTGAAATTTTTCTCCGGGATTTTCCCTACAAGTTTTAAGCCGAGCTTTAGGTTGGCAGATGCCGTTTCTAAGTCGGCATCTTTCCATCTAAGGAGATTGGCGTCGTAATCCGACAGCTCAAAATAAAATTTCACTAGCTCGTTCAGTTCACTTAAATCCCCTACTCGATCTTGGACGGTCCGAACGATAGCCGGGGTGAGAGACCAATTGGAAGAGATGAACGGCTCGGCCCGTTTGATGAACTCGCCCACGGCCAGGTGCCTTAAATAGTAACCATTTAACCAGTCAAGTTTTTCTAGATTAAATACCGCTCCCCCTTTTTGAACTCGGGTTAAATCAAATTCTTTAATGATTTCTTCCATGTTCATAATCTCTTTGTCTTCTTTCGGGTGCCAGCCGAGATAAGCCAAAAAGTTAATCATAGCTTCCTTCAGGTATCCGCGGTTCACATATTCTTGAAGAGCGGTGTCGGTAAATCTTTTAGACATCTTGCTCCGGTCGGGATTTAAGATTAGAGGCAGGTGGGCAAAGAGAGGCACTTTAAAGCCGAGAGCATTAATTAGGAAAACTTGGATTGGGGTGTTGGAGATATGTTCCTCTCCTCTTATTACGTGAGTAATGTTCATGAGGGCGTCATCAACTACAACGGCAAAATTATAAAGGGGTTGGTCGAAATTTTTGGCGATGATTACGTCGCCCATAAGTGAGCCGTCAAAAGTGATCCCTCCTCTCACTAGATCTCTAAAGCTAATTTTAGTTTCCGGCACTTTGAATCGCAGTACGTAGCTCTCTTGATTCTCTAACCTCTTTCGAACCTCATCCTTGCCTAATGCCCTACAGCGGCCGGAATATTTTGGCGCCAACCCCTGAGCCAACATGACTTGCCGCTCAGCTTCTAATTCTTCTTTGCTGCAGAAACAATAATAAACCCAGCCCTCGTTAAAAAGTTTTTCAAGATGCTCTTTGTAAATCGGCAACCGTTCACTCTGTCGGTAAAACTCATCCCAGTCGAGTCCCAGCCACCTTAAGGTATTTTTTATATCTTCTTCAAACTCCGGTTTTGACCGCTCCTGGTCGGTGTCTTCAATCCGCAAGATAAAACTTCCCTTCTCCTGCCGGGCAAAAAGCCAAATAAAAAGGGCGGTTCTCACGCCTCCAATATGATGAGGCCCAGTAGGTGAGGGCGCATACCGAACTCTTACCATTATCTATTCATTCTAAGGATAATCTGCGCCAGCTTCAAAGCGGCATCGGGCTTGGCGAACTCTTTGGCGGCCTCAGTCATAGCGGCGAGTTTTTGAGGATTACCGAGCAGGTTTTTCAACTCTTCCAGAAAAAGATTTGGCAGAAGATTCTCTTCTTCAATCACTACAGCCGCTCCGCCAGCGCTATACTCCTGGGCATTTTTTTCCTGATGCCCGCCCGCCGCGACCCAATCCGGCAGAGGAATGAGAACTGACGGTTTACCGAAAGCGGCAATCTCAAAGATAGAGCCGGAGCCGGCGCGCGAGATTACTAGGTCCGCCGCCTCCAGAGCGATGCGCATATCTTTTTCCAGATAATCAATCGCCTTGTAGCGGCGTTTTAAATCTTCCGAGAGATCTCGGCCGACGACCGCTCCCTCCCCTATCACCGACTCGTAGTTGGCCTTTCCGGTTTGATGAAAGACTTGGGTAATTTGGAGCAAGCTAGGCAAGTTATCAAGAATGAAATCATTAATTCTTACCGCTCCCTGAGAGCCGCCCAGAATTAAAACGAGGGGCACATTCGGATCAAATCCCAAGAAAAGCTTGGCTTTGTTTTGCGTCAATGGATCGCCGAAGAGATATCTTCTTATCGGATTGCCAACGACAATTGTTTCTTTCCCTCCAAAATATTCGGCGGTTGAAGAAAAAGAAGTGACAATCACTTCGGCGTATTTGGCGGCCATCATATTGCTTAGACCGGGAACGGTATCTGACTCATGAACAATAATCGGAATTCGATAAACCCGAGCGGCGAGCACCACTGAGAGCGATCCGGGTCCGCCTTTAGTGAAAAGAACGTCAGGCATGAACCCGAACATTTTCCAGAGCGCTTGAAGAAAGCTAGTAATAAATTTTGGCCCGTCAATAATGTTTGCCAAAGAAAAATACCTTCTTAGTTTGCTGTTTAAGATTTTTTGCACCTGGATCCCATTTTCGCGAAGGAGGCTTTCATAAAGGCCGACCACTCCCAAATATCGGATTTCCAGGTTAACTTCTTCTTGGGCGGCCAGGATCTGTAATTCCGAGATAACCGAAACGAGAGGGTAGATGTGTCCCCCACTTCCTCCCCCCGTCATCAGCACTCTAAATTTTTTAGCATTCATACTCATCTTCTCACGTGCTTACTGATATTTAAGGTGATGCCGATCATTGTCATAAACACGGCTAGGGCCGTTCCTCCAAAACTGATAAAAGGCAGTGACACTCCGGTTAAGGGAATGAGGCCGGAATTGGCCCCGATATGGATAAAAGTTTGAAACCCAATAATAGTGGCGAATCCAGCGAGTAACAGTTTGCCGAATTGGTCTCCGGCCCGTTTTGCCAAAATAAACATCCTGGTAACCAAGGTGAAGAAAAGAGAAATGACGGCGAGTGACCCAATTAGTCCAAACTCCTCCGCAATGATAGCAAAAATAGAATCCCCGATTCGCTCCGGCAGATAGTTCTTTGAGGTTGACTGTCCATAACCGACTCCTTTAAATCCGCCGGAGCCGATGGTAATTAAAGCCTGATCTAATTGGTAAGTCGATTCTTTAGAAACAGCTTCCGGGTTAAAGAACGGGTTAAGGAAGTTTAAAACTCTTTCACGGCGGTACTCGGTTGACATTATTACTGCTCCAAACGCAACTATTCCTAAAAGAATAATGGCTACAATATATTTTTTCCTCGCACCGCTTATAAAATAGATTGCCAAAGAAGCAACCATGAGAATTATAGCAGCGCTTGTTGAGTTTTGAGCGAGAAGCAAAGCGGCAATAATTCCGGAGATGATAATAAATGGCAGAAACCCTTCGCCAATACTTTTTTGTCTTTCTCTTTTGGTGCTTGAAAGCCATGCCGCCAAGTAACCGATAAAAAATAATTTTAAAAGCTCGGAGGGCTGAATTGTTACCGGTCCTAGCTGAATCCACCGCTGGGCCCCTCCAGCGGTAAGCCCAAGAGGCGAGAAAACCAAAATCAAGGCTGCTAAACTCAAGAGTAAAAAAATAGGGGCTATCTTTTTATAAACGCGGTAATTTAAGGTACGTCCGATCCAGAAACCAATAATTCCGAAACTTAGGCCATAGAAAACCTGGTGTTTTAGGTAATAGTAAGCGTCGCTGAACTTTAGCTCTCCTAAATCAGAAGAAGCAGATGCAAGCGCCGCCAGGCCGATGATAAGCAAAAGGCCGGTGGCGGCAAAGATAATGTAGTCAATTGACTGGCGGCTCCTCATTTTCGATGGCGTAAAACTTCTCCTTTAGTTGTTTCTTCACCTACCACCTTACCCCCTAAAATAGTTTGCCTTACCTCGTAGTCACTTTTTCCGATAATCGCTAAGTCAGCGATGTTCTTTTCCTTTATCACGCCCCTATATTTCACGCCAAAATAAGAAGCCGGATCAAGGGTAATCTTTTTTATCGCTTGTTCAATTGGCATCTGGCCGTCTTTTACCGTTATTTCGAGGTATTTCGGAAAAGTGTTGGTGGCCATTTCGTACTTAAGGGTGGTTCCCATGGGCGGTGAACTGCTGTCTGAAGCAATGAAAGCCTGACTCTGCGTGAGGGCATTTAAAAGAAGATCCCCGTTGATATTTGGGTTTAGAACTGTGGCTCGAAGATCAGTGGCAATCATTAAATTAATTAAGTCGTCAGCATCTTCAATTGTTCTTCCGATAAGATAAGGATGATGAGGGGCGCCCGCTATCTTAATTCCTTCAAAATTTAATCCTTGCCATTCTTTCTTAATAAGGTTGGTTATCTTCTTATCTTTAATCTCTTCAAGCATCGTTTCTAAATTTCCTTTCTGGAGAGAGATCGGCAGTAAGGTATAGATTGTCTGGATGCTTGTCGCATATGGAGAGATGTCAAAATGGACGCTTGCCGAGGCAGAACCTTTCTCTAGGAGTTTAAGAGCTTCGTCGAATTGATCCTCAAATCCTTTTAGCGGCCTTAGGTGACTGATAATAGTTTTTGCTCCGGTCGACTTGGCGACTCTCACCGTTTCCTCGACTGATTCCAGAAGTTCATCGGTTTCATTTCTTAAGTGGGTAGTGTAAACTCCGCCGAGGTTAGCCACTACTTTTACGAGCGCTCTCAATTCTCTGTCTGAAGCCGCTCGGCCATGAACATAGCCCAAACCGGACGAGAGACCATATGCGCCCTCATCTAGGGATTGTTCTAATATCTTTTGAAAAACAGCCAGTTCTTTTTGAGTGAGGCGTCGATTATTTTCTCCAACGAGCGCGCGCCTTATGGTGGAGTGCCCCACTAAAGTGGCGAAATTAACCCCCAGTGGAAGATTATCAAGCGTTTTCAATAATTCCCCTACTGTATGCCAATTAATATTGATTTCCGTTGGGTCAGCCCATTTTCTGATTGACTCCAGTGTCCCGTAAAGCAGGGGCGCCAAAGAGGCCCCGCAGTGGCCGCCGATGATGGTTGTCACTCCTTGATTAGTGAAGTCACTTTGCGAGGGATTAGTAAAAAGAGTGAGGCGGTGATCGGAGTCGGTATTAATATCAATAAATCCGGGCGTCAAATAGTTGCCTAGGCCGTCAATCTCTTTCTGCGCAGGGCGGCGTTTCAAATCCCCTATCGCCGAGATGATATTCTTCTGAATCAAGACATCAGCTTTGTAGGGCGGCTTCCCTGTGCCGTCAACTACTTGGACTCCTTTTATGAGTAAGCTCATTAGGGTTAATTATAGAACAGGAAGCATGAAGTACGAAGCACGAATTATGAATAATTGGACAAGTAGACTAAAAAATGTTAACAGAAGCTTAGTTGTTCTATATCTGTTCCATAACAAGGAGGATGAGAAATGACGGGAAGTTCTGTCACAGAGACGATCGGTCAACGACTTCTGCGGCTTCGGGAGGATCGAGGTCTTTCCCAGCGAAAGCTTGCCGAACCAGGTGTGGGCTACTGCCATATTTCCCGGATCGAGCATGGTCATGGAAACCTTTCTGTGAATGCGCTCCGGAAGCTAGCTCCTAAACTGGGGGTTTCCGCTGAATATCTGGAAACAGGGAAAGAGCCATCTCCTCGACTTGAATGCTGCTCGGACCAGGAGCTGATTCAGGAACTTCAGAGGCGCGGATTCAAGGTCACCGTCAACATCACCATCGAGAAAGAGGGGTAGCGACATCGTCGCTACCCCTCACTCCTAACCAACACCATCAAATCTATGAATTTCTTTTCTGTAGAGAACATCTCGGAACGAGGCAGATAAATAGTGAGTGAGGGTATTAAGAAGTTCAGACGCGAACATTGTTTGAATCCCGAACAGAGTGAGGTTGAGTTTGAGAGTGACTGGGCACTTCTTTACCCGAACGAATTCTATTTATTCCGAGTGGAGAGCGTTCTTGGGAAAAGAAATTTATAGATCTTACAAAAATTTATCTATAAAGAATATTGCTAACCCTAGCGCCACAAAAACGACTGAGACAATCCAAAATCTCATTGTCACTTGCGATTCCGGCCAGCCGAGGGCTTCGAAATGATGGTGAATTGGAGTTGAAAGAAAGATTTTACGTTTAAATAATTTCTTACCCGTTATTTGCAGAATTACTGATACCGATTCAGAAACTAAAATAATGGCGAAGAGAGGCAGGAGGAATACGGTATTTGTCAGCATCGTAGTAACGCCCAAGGTAATGCCCAGCGCCATAGATCCTGTATCCCCCATAAAAAATTTTGCCGGATAAATATTGAACCAGAGAAAAGCAAGAAGCGCTCCAATGATTGCTCCGAGCATCGCCGCCAGGTCGAATCGTCCCAGGGCAAAAGCAACAACAGTTAAAGCGCCAAAGGCGAATAGCGCCACTCCGCCTAAAAGTCCGTCCAGGCCGTCTGCCTCATTAGCCGAGAAAGCGCTCGCGATAATGACGAACATGAAAAGAGGAATATACCAGGCGCCGATATCAAGATTACCGGCAAAAGGAATATTCAATACATGCCAGTCCAAAACGCTCGGCGAATAAAACCACCAAGCACCTATCGCTGAGAGAGCCGTGTAGATAATAAGCTTCTGCGAAACTCGTACTCCCCCTCCCTTAGAACCAATCCGCAGAACGCCCAGAACGTCGTCAATTAACCCGAAGAAAGCGGCGATGGCGAGAGCCGCCAAAGGCAAATAGGTTTCTCCTCTATCAACAAAATTCAGATAGCTGAAAAAGCCATCAAAAAATATATCTAAAATTAGAAATGCGAACGCGAGAACCAAAACCGTCCCCCAAATAATAATGCCGCCCATCGTCGGTGTTCCTTCTTTGTTTTTGTGTATTTTTGAAAAGATTGGGGCGGAATGAGATGTACGAATTTGCTTCGTAATCCGAAATCGTTTTAGCAGATTTAAAACGAGAGGCGTTATCATTAAGGCGACCACATATGCCAGAATGGTAATTGTGATGATTCTTACGGCTTCTAATATCATAATTTGATTAATATCTTTTCTGTTTCCTGAAAGCGATCTTTTGCTCCCAGGACAATGATCACTACCGGTTGTGATCTGTCAGGCACACTAAAAATCGAAACAAGGTTGCCATCCGAATCCGGAATCTGGCCTGTTTTCCCTCCCAAGAAATTACTCCGGCCGGCAAAAAGATTGATGTTGTTTAATTTTCGGCTCTGGCCGTCATCAATGTCAATAATATTAACTGTCGGTGAACGTGTAATGGCAAAAATTTCCGGATCCTCTGACCAGATAAATTGAACCAGTTTATTGAGGTCGTTCGGAGTTGAGAGGTTTCCGGGCGAGAGCCCCGTTGCATCGATAAAGACCGTGTTTGTCATTCCGATAACTGTTGCAAGGTTATTCATTTCAACTATAAACTCCTCTTGGCCGTAATGGCTGGCGAGCGCTTCGGCCGCATCATTGCTTGAGACCACAAGCATGGCTTGAACTAAATCCTCGGCCGTAAACCTTTCGCCGACTTTAAAACCTCCGGCTTCTCCATATGCAGCCACTGCTTTTTTATCCATCGTCACGATTTCCGCTGCCGGCATTAATCTCCTCGCTACAAGCGAACTCATTAGTTTCGTCACAGAGGCAATAGGCCATTGCTTTTCACCGCGAAAGATATAAAGGGGCTCCTCGTTGTTTATAAGATAGGCGGCAGCGGCGCTGACGTCTATTTGGCTGTCAGTTAACCCGTTGGGCGGCTTGGTGGCAGCGGCGGATTCGGCCAGTAAACTTGCTTCGTTGGGACTGGTTTCTTCGATCACTGAAATATTTTCTTTTTGAGGTAGTGGACCGTTTCTTCTCTTGTCGAACATTTGACTGGTAACAGAAGCCGCTAATCCGACAAGAACCGCTCCTGTAAATATAAATAAAGTTTTGTCTTTTGATTTTCTCATCCCTCACCCTTCGTTAGTTGCTCTCCCGCCGCTTAAGAAAGATTTTACTAGCTCCCGGTATTTTTCGTAATCGGGCAGATTTTCAGGGTGACTCACGCCCATGTGTCTCAAGAAATCAAAGCTTACTTGATAGAGAAAGGCGCTGGCTCGCTTAGGATCCGGTTTCCGCTCCGCTAGTCCCCTCACCATCAGACTCCTTAAAATAAAAGTGGAATTAACCCCTCTTATATAGTCAATTAAGGAGCGGTTGCATGGACCAAGATAGGCAATAATGGAGATCGTTTCTAAACTGGCGGGAGTGAGAGGGCTGTCGAGCTCCTCCACCGCTATTTTGGCTAAAAGGAGTTTCAATTCGGGCTTGGTTGTGAGCTGAACTCGGTCGTCAAAGACCATCACATTAAGCCCGCTCTCCTTCGATTGATTCAGGCGCTCCTGTAAAGAGACCGCCGCACGGCTCACATCTTCGATCTTTACGCCTAATTCTTTTGCCAGTTTGTGAATCCTTACCGGCTCACCGTAAAGAAAAAGGAACGCTTCTATTCTTGCCTCTAAACTTAGATTAATGTGCTCTTTCATTTTTCGTATATTCGTAAATCATTCGTATTTCGTAATCAACTTTTTGTAATCTTAATATCAGAAAAAAGTTTATCCTGCTCGACTCTAACAAGGGTATCTTTTAAGAGGTGTAGAAGAGCGAGAAAAAGAACAATGATTTCCGATCGTTCTTTTCCTCCGGTGATACTATTAAAACTGCCCTGCAGCGTTTTGTCCAACCGTTCTATCAGTTCGCTTATTTTTTCTTCCAGGGTTATTAATTTAATCTCTTCTTGCTTTAACACGGGAATAAAGGATTCAAGCTCAGCAGCCAATCTTTCTACCTCTTTCAATAAGTCAGCCGGCTCAATCTTTTGAGTTAAATAAAATCCTTGAGGTAGGTTGGCCAGATATGCCCTTCCGAAAGCGACCTGCTTCTGCCACTGTTTCTTTAAATTTTCTTCTGCTTGGCGAAATCCCTCGTAAAACTTGAGCCGATCTTCAAGATCGGTAATTTCATGTTCTTCCTCTTCCGATAATTTTAACTCCGGGAGAAGAGTGTGTGACTTAACGAGAATAAGTTTGGCGGCGACGGCGATAAAGTCCGCCAGAACTTTGGGAGTCACTTCCTCAAGCGACTCGATGTATCCGAGAAAATCGGCTGTAACCTCAGCCAAACTGAAACGAGTGACTTCCAGCTTTCGCCCTTCGATTAACTCGAGCAGTTTTTCAATTGGACCGGAGAACTCCTCCAGTTTCAACTCATAAGTTTCCATAACTGCCGTAATTCTGTTTTGTCCAATTTAATATTTTAGATATATCGTCCTCGACTTTTCCTTCTGACCCCAAAACGATAATAGCGATCGGCCGTTTAACTCCCCTAATATCAATTTCAAAAACCGCAAGCATTGCTTCTTCGGCTGCTTCTGACTTGCCGATCTTGCCGCCCACAAAACTAGGATTGTCAGCAAATAAATTGAAATTGCTTAAATCCTGGAAGGGCGGCGGTCCGTAGGCATTATCCCCTGGTCTGCCGGTGCTAATTTTCAAAACAAAACTCCGATTATTGTAAAGATACTTAGCCAGGTTAAATAAATCCTGGGCGGTTGAAATATTCTCGCCCCCGGAACCAGCCGCATCAACAAACTTTGTATTATCCATCCCCAGAGCGCTGGCTTTGGCGTTCATCAACTTTACGAATCGTTCCCGATCCGAAGTATTGGCAAAAGCGGTTGCCGCTTCATTAGAAGATTCGTCAAGTAGCGGGTAAAGTAACTGATAAGCTGATATTTTCTGACCGATTTTAAGTCGCGGCTTGGAAGTCGGTACAATCATTTGATCGGTAATGGTAATTGTCTTATCTAGGTTGATGTATTCAGCCGCCGTGAGCGCCGTTACTAGTTTAGTAATCGAGGCAATCGGCACTACTTCATTCGAACTCTTTTCAAAGAGAACGTAGTTATTCCTTAAATCAGCCACCAGATAGTTCGCAGCCGAAATTGTCGGTGCTTCTACCTTGTATTGGAAATCATCAGGACTAAAGTCCTCTTCAAAAACAAGAACGGGCATACCTGTTTTCACTAAGTTAAAGACCTTTTCGGCATCTTCAGTAGAAAGTCGGATACAGCCTCCGGAATAAGTGGAGGATACTGGCTTACCTCCGGGGTAGTAAGGCCAACCGTGAATGAAGAAATTTCCCTGAAAAGCCATACTCCAGGGCTGATAGACCTGACCAAACGAAGAAAAATGATTTTTTTCTTTGCTCTCTATTTTGTAGATCCCGGCTGGTGTTTCCCACCAGGAACCCTCTCTGCCCTTAGTTAAAATTTCTACTTGCAGAGTTGCCCGACCCCCTTCGTAAACCGTCAATTTCATCGTCGAAAGATCAGCTTCTATAAAATCCGATCGCTCATCAATCAACTGACTCTTAACTTGGTTAAAAACGTCCGCTCGAGCGAGAGCCGGCTGGGGGCCGTAGTCGAAGTTTATTTCCGCCTCTTTTTGAAAAGGCAAATTCAGCGCGCTGTTATAGCCGAACCAGCCGAGCTTCCAAAATAAAAAACCGCTGAATGCGAGCGTCCCTATTATTGCCAACACCAGCCAGAGCGGCAAATCCTGTTTCAGAAATCCTCTTAGCATCTGTCCATTCTCATTTTAGCTCCTCTTCGCCTATAATGTAAGGATATCTGAGCTCCGAGAGCTTCCGTACGAAACATTAGCGGAGCTCAGAAAAGAATGTTGGACCATGGCTATCGCTATTTACCGAAAATATCGTCCTAAGCTTTTTGAGGATTTAATCGGCCAGGAGTTGGTGGTTCAGATCCTCAAAAACGCCGCCAAAAGCGACAGGATCAGCCACGCTTATCTTTTCTACGGACCGAGAGGCACCGGGAAAACCACGGCTGCCAGAATCGTAGCCAAAATCGCCAACTGTGAGACTAGAGCCGGCGACCCTAAGTTCAAGGTCAAGGGTGAGCCGTGTAATAAATGTCGGGCCTGCAAGGAGATCGACGAAGGGCGGGCAATTGATGTGGCGGAGATTGACGCTGCCTCAAACAGAGGAATTGACGAGATCAGAAGCTTAAAAGAAGGCATCCGCCTTTCCCCCACCTCCTATCGTTACAAGGTTTTTATCATTGATGAAGCTCATCAATTAACTAAATTTGCGGCTGACGCATTACTCAAAATCCTTGAAGAGCCGCCGGCTCACGCTATCTTTATTTTAGCCACTACTGAATACGAAAAATTATCGGCGACGATCGTTTCCCGGACGCAGAGATTTCACTTCCGTCGGGTTCCCACTCAAGCAATTTTGAAAAAGTTGAATCAAATAGCTTTAGCTGAAAAAATAGAGATTGACACGGCGGCACTGGAGTTAATTGCCACGGCGGCCGAAGGAAGTTTCCGAGACGCTGAATCCCTTTTTGAGCAGGTTACCTCACTTGCCGGTGGCACTGGCCTGGAGAACGTCGAACAAATCTTAGGTAAGGTCGGCTTTGTAAGAACCGCCGCTTTAGCCGGCTATCTTTTAGATAACGATCTTGAGGCATCACTGGAATATCTAGCCGAGATCAACGAATCTGGTTTTAATCTAGTTCAACTCAATAAAGATTTAATTCACTATCTTCGGCGGGTTTTAACTTTGAAATTTGATCCTCAACTAGAAGAAGTATTTAAAAGAGAACTCACCCCCGATGAAATCGTGGAGATCAAAAAACATGGTGAGATGGCCAAAGACCCGGATAAAATCATCAACCTTATCAAGTCTCTCATCCGCGCCTACAGCGAAATGCGCTACTCCCCTTTCACTCTAGTTCCCCTGGAGATAGCGATTATTGAGAATTTAAAGAGTAGTTCAAAATAATTTTCTGGCCGTCTTTCATCACGAAGTTCGGGTCGGCGGATTCTTTGCCATCCACGATCATTTTTAAGGTGTAGCCCTCGCGTACAAGCGTTTTACCCCATACCGATAAGAAATCGGTTAAAACATATCCCCTATCCACGGCTGACTCCACGTGAATAATCCCATCGGCAGCATCGGCAGCATGGGTATGAAGTTCCCGGGTACATCCGGGGAGAATTCCAAGGTTCGCAGGTAAGGATTCTCCTTTCCCGTCAACCGAGATAGTTAACTGCGGGTGAATATGAAAAACTTCGCTGGTCAAACACGGCACCCCGCCGTTTCTCTGCTCACTGCCGTTTGACTGATTGTTGGTTTGTGACGGACTAGGCCCCAGACTAAAAACTCCGGTCAGCCCCACAAGGCTAATTGCCATAATCCCGACTACTATCCAAAGGAATATTTTATTTTTTGCCATAGCTTCCCTATTATACCCCGCACCTTTTCGTTAGAAAAGGTGCGGGGTTATACCAGATTTCACTTATTTTTCTGTCGCTCCGCTTTCGTCCGCTCATTCTCCGTGAGGTATTGTTTTCGTAAACGGACGTTCTTCGGGGTGATTTCGAGATATTCGTCCCCTGCCATAACCTCAAGTCCCCGTTCAATCGTAATCTCGTACGGAGGAACAAGGTCAATAGCCTCGTCAGAACCTGATGCCCGCATATTGGTGAGTTGCTTGCCCTTCGTGGGATTCACCATCATCTCTTCGCCTCTTGAAGTATTGCCGATAACCATGCCTTCATACACTTCAGTTGTGGGCGGTATATAGAGCATGCCGCGCTTCTGCAGGTTCCAAAGCGCATAGCCGAGCGCTTTACCGGATGCCATAGAGATCATGGACCCAGCCCTGCGATGGCGAATTTCTCCGGCAAACGGACGGAAACTGATGAAGCGCGAGGAAAGAATCCCCTTCCCTTTCGTGTCAATCACAAACTGACTTCGATAGCCGAGGAGTCCGCGGGTCGGGCCTTCGAGTGTGACCCGCACGTTCTCTTCGGTAGCACGCAAATCTTTGAGTACAAAGCCGCGTCCGCCAAGCCGCTCAATGACGGTGCCTCGATGGATGGTCGGCGTGTCAACTATCACTTCTTCAAACGGCTCCATCTTCACGCCGGCCTCCTCATGCATGATGGCCCTCGGTTGGGATACTTGCACCTCGTAACCTTCGCGGCGCAGGTTTTCAAGGAAAATCGCGATGTGAAGCTCGCCGCGTCCGGAGACAACAAAGCTGTCTGCAGAAGAAAAATCAATTCGTAAACCGACATTAACCTCAAGCTCCCGTTCGAGGCGTTCGCGCAATTGCCGTGTGGTCACATATTTTCCTTCTCGACCGGCAAAGGGCGAGCTATTCACAAAAAAATTAAGCACGATTGTCGGCTCATCAATCGCGATTGCCGGAAGCGGCGCGAGATTCTCGTCGGTCGTAACGGTTTCCCCGATGTAGATATCCGGCAATCCGGCGAGAAGAACGATGTCCCCCGCCGAAGCGCTTGCCGTTTCTTCCCTTTGCAAACCCCTAAAGGTAAATATCTTAGTAATCTTTCCGGTACGCGACTCTCCGTCCACTTTCTTTATAAACACATTCTCTCCGGCAACGGCCCTACCTTGATATATACGTGCCACCGCAAGTCGTCCCAAAAAATTATCGTATCCAAGGTTAAAGGGCTGGAGAGCAAGCGGCGCGTCGTCGGTTGATGCGCCCGAAGCTGAAGGCACGTGTTCAAGGATCGTTTCAAGAAGAGGGGTAAGATCGGTTGAGCTGTCGGCGAGCTTCCGCTTTGCAATCCCCTCCCGGCCAACGGCATAGACGACCGGAAAATGCATCTGTTCCTCATTCGCACCCAGTTCAAGAAAAAGCTCGAATACCTGCTCTTCGGTGCGCGCCGGATCCGCCGCGGATTTGTCAATTTTGTTGATAACGACAAGGGGCTTCAAACCGAGTTCAAGCGACTTTCGAAGCACAAAGCGCGTTTGCGGCATCGGCCCCTCTTGCGCGTCCACCACCAGAAGCACCGAGTCAATGGATCGAAGCACGCGTTCCACTTCCGAACCGAAATCGGCATGGCCGGGCGTATCAACGATATTAATTTTTGTGCCTCGGTAGAAAAGAGCTGCGTTCTTCGCGTAAATAGTAATGCCGCGTTCAAGCTCCAGGGTGTCGGAATCCATTGAGACCCCTTCCTCTGCCACGCCGGCTTGCCGAAGCAGGGCGTCGGTAAGCGTCGTCTTTCCATGGTCGACGTGTGCAATTATGGCGATATTTCGAATTTCCATTTAATGGTATCTATACAAACAAAAACCCCCGCAGGGGAGATTTATGAGTCCTCATTATACCACTAAAATTATATATCGTCAAAGCTACGGTTGAGAGCGTTTTATTATGATTTGCGGCGGTGTGTGAACGGTCGTCGCTCTCTCTGGGAACGATCATAAGGCCGCCGGGCGGGTGGCAAACGGCGGGAAGCCTGCTCCAGGGGCGGACGTTCAGGCGGAAGTTCCGGGAGTCGCGAAATTGGGAGATTCTTCCGGATCAGGCGTTCAATGTTACGCAGTTCGCTTCGCTGTTCCGGAGTGATAAACGATATCGCGTGTCCGCCTGCGCCGGCGCGGGCCGTGCGGCCGATGCGATGGACGTAATCCCCGGGGTTGGTCGGGACGTCATAGTTAAGGACAAGCCCGATCCCGACAACCTCAATCCCCCGCGAGGCAATGTCGGTTGCGACAAGCACGCGATGTTTTCCGGATTTAAATCCCTCAAGGGCGCTTCGCCGCTGGGAGAGCGATCATCCGGAGTGAATCTCGGCGGCGTTATGCCCCATGGCGCGGATTGTCCGTGCCAGCCGGCCCGCCGTGTATTTTGTTATTGTGAAAATAAGGGCTGTGTCGGAATATCGCTCCAATATTTTTTGGAGGAGCCGGTCTTTGGCGTTCCTTTGGATTATGAAAATTTCCTGCGTTATTCGC
>JAUYKE010000035.1 GCA_030700125.1 Candidatus Colwelliibacteriota bacterium | reverse complement strand
CTCGTGCTGCAGGCCGGACTGATGGGTGGGGGCGGTGAAATCTTCGTGCTCGACATGGGCGAGCCGGTAAAAATCATCGATCTCGCACGCGACTTGATCAGGCTGTCGGGCTTCACCGAGGACGACATCAAGATCGTGTTTACCGGGCTGCGCCCTGGCGAAAAACTGTATGAGGAACTGCTTGCTGACGACGAGCGCACGCTGCCGACGCCGCATCCGAAGCTGCGCATTGCGCAAGCGAGGCCGGTTGCACCGGAATTCCTGGAAGAGATGTCGAGCTGGCTCAAGCAACAGCATCCGGTAAGCGATGAAGAAGTCAGGCACTCGTTGCGCCACTGGCTGCCCGAGTACCTTGACCCCATGCCTGCGGCGTCCGCGGCGCGGGCCGCCGCGAGCTGAGCCGGCGCGAAACTCGCGCCTGCTTGCCACATGCCGCTACTGTCGATGCGCGATTTATCAACAGCATCGCGCGCCACCACGGCCGGCCAATGGGGGGTGATTGCGCTGGGATTTTCGATCCCGGTTTCCGTCGCGCTCGACAATATACTGATCGGCCTGATCGCCATCCTGTGGCTGCTGAGCGGGAACTGGCGCGGCAAAGCCGCGGCGGTGCGGCGGAATCCGGTGGCAATTGCCGCGCTCGTGTTGTTCGGATTGCTTGCCATCGGCACGACCTATGGCAGCGGCAACCCCGGCGTGCTCCTGAAATACATCGATCTGCTGCTGATCCCGGTATTCCTGGCTTTTTTTCAGGATGCCAAAACCCGCGAACGGGCGTTGCTCGCATTTTGCATCGCCGCGGTCGCGTCGGTCGCCGTGTCGCATCTGGCCTACCTGAACCTGCTCTCGCAAAATTCGCTGCTGCCGCGCGAGGCGTATTATCCGATCGGATTCAAGGGTTCCATCACGCACAGCCTGATCGTCGCTTTGTCAGCCTTCCTGTTCGCGCTCTACGCGCGCGAAGAGCACAACAGGACCTACCGCGCGGGTTACGTCGCGCTCGCGCTCGCCGCCGCGCATAATGTGGTATTCATGGGATGGGGCCGCACGGCCTATCTGGTGCTGGCGCTGCTGTTTCTCTATTTTTTCGTCGTGACCTTCGGCCGCCGCGGAATTGCCGCGTTCTGCGCGCTGACCGCCGCGATTTTTGCGACCGCTTACCTCGGCTCGGCGACCTTTCAGCAGCGGATCAATGACTTCACCCAGCAGTTCAGGGGATGGCAGCCGGGAGTGCCCTCCGACGATTCAGTGGGAGAACGGTTCGAGTATTTCATCAACAGCCTCAGACTCATCCGCGAACACCCGCTGCTCGGATCCGGCACGGGTTCGTTTCCCTCGGAATACGCACGCATCGTGGCCGATCAGAACATGCTGGAAACGGTCAATCCGCACAACGAGTATGTATTGATCGCGGTCCAGATCGGCCTGGTCGGGCTCGCCAGTCTCCTCTACCTGTTCTATCGCCAGTGGCGCTACGCGGGAGAACTTGCGCCGCTTTTTCACCGCGACCTCGCGCGCGGACTGGTGCTGACATTTGCCGCCGGCTGCCTGTTCAATTCGCTGCTGCTCGATCACACGGAGGGGCTGTTGTTCGCCTGGCTGACCGCGCTCGTGTTTGCAGCGCCGGCGCAACCACCTCCGTTACCCGTGCGGGCCGCGGCATGACGCTGTCGGTCGCCATCATTACCCGCAACGAGCAGGCCGCGATCCGCCGCTGCCTCGAGTCGGTGGCATGGGCAGACGAAATCATCGTGCTTGATTCCGCCAGCGACGACGGCACGGCAGCCATTGCGCGCGAGCTTCGTGCCAGGGTCGAAACCACGGCCGACTGGCCGGGATTCGGGCCGCAGAAAAACCGTGCGCTCGATCTGGCGACCTGCGAGTGGGTGCTGTCGCTCGATGCCGACGAGTGGGTGAGCCCCGGGCTGCGCGCGGCAATCGAGAGCGCGATCGCCGCGCCGAACGGCAAATGCGCGTTCCGGATGCCGCGCCTGTCGAGCTATTGCGGGCGCTTCATGCGCCATTCGGGATGGTGGCCGGACCACGTGACGCGGCTGTTCCGCCGCGGGCAGGCGCGCTTCTCCGACGATCGGGTGCACGAGCGTCTGATCGTCAGCGGTGCGGTCGGCACGCTGCGCGAACCGCTGCTGCACGAAGCGATTCGCGACCTCGACGAGGCGCTCGAAAAAATGAACGCCTACTCGACCGCCGGCGCGCTGATGCAGTTCGAGCGCGGCCGCAAGGCCTCCCTTGCCGGCGCAGTGTGGCACGGCGCATGGACGTTTTTTCGCACCTATGTGCTGCGCGCGGGTTTCCTCGACGGCCGCGCAGGTTTCATGCTGGCGGTTTCCAACGCCGAAGGCGCGTACTACCGTTATCTCAAGCTCATGCTGCTGGCTGAAAAGCGGTGATCGCTGTCATCATCACCACTTACAATCGCCCCGACGCGCTGGCGGCGGTACTCGCCGGCTACG
>JAUYKE010000017.1 GCA_030700125.1 Candidatus Colwelliibacteriota bacterium | reverse complement strand
AAACTAAAAGGTTATCTTACTCACCATCCGGAGATAGATAACAAGCTCAAGAAAAAAGGCGAGCGAATTTTTCTTAGCACCGAAAATTCGAAGAAAGTTGAATCTTTGTCTAGCTTATTCTACGGTGAACCTGTTAAAATTGAACTAGTGAAGTTATAGCATCGGGCTGGAGTACTGCGCCCGTCCGCAGCTTTAGCGGAGGAGGGTGACGGTAGTACCCGCGCACCAGAGCAAAGCTCGGTGCGGGGCAGGCGCACGCTTTTTATCCCGCACTAAAATTTATCGGGGTGTAGTATAATGGCAGTACGCGGGCTTCGGGAGTCTGTAGCGGGAGTTCGATTCTCCCCACCCCGACCAGTTTAGGTATTTTGAAAATGATGAATGCCAGCAATAAAATTTACTCGCTCCTCGCCCTACTTGCCGTTAGCCTCTTTTTCTCTCTTTTGCAATATCCCATTTTCGCGGCATCGCCCGGGGGAACTAATGATGCTCAATTTGTTTCACAATCAGTACCTGTCTTGATGACTGCCGGCCAGAACTATGATGTATCAATAACGATGAAAAACATCGGCACGTCAAATTGGACAAACACCGGAAATTATAAACTTGGATCCCAAAATCCGCAGGACAATACTGCCTGGTCGCCAAGTAGCCGTGTATTGCTTAATGCTAGTGAAACCGTTGCGCCAAGCCAACAGAAAACTTTTACTTTTAGTGTGAAAGCACCCTCAACGCCCGGAACCTACAACTTCCAGTGGCGCATGGTAAAGGAGTTTGTTGAATGGTTTGGAGGGTCTACATCGAACATGCAAGTGGTTGTATCTGCTTTACCACTCAAAAATAATGCTGAATTTATCTCGCAATCAGTACCTACCTCGATGATTGCTGGTCAGAGTTATAATGTATCTTTGACAATGAAAAATACTGGCAGTATTGCGTGGACACAGTTAGAAAATTATAAGTTGGGTTCACAAAATCCGCAGGACAATACTACCTGGTCGCCAAGTAGCCGAGTACTTTTGAGCGAAAAAGACAACATTTTGCCAGGTCAACAAAAAACTTTTGTTTTTAACGTCCGTGCACCACAAACTCCCGGAACCTACAACTTCCAGTGGCGCATGGTAAAGGAGTTTGTCGAATGGTTTGGAAGGCCTACGTCGAACATGCAAGTAGTCGTATCTGCTTTACCGCAGTCAAACACGCAAACAGGAGCATTCTTTTTTTACTGGCACGATTGTCCACAGAATAACTGCGATACCAGCAGAATGATTAACAAACCAAGTTACCTTGGTTCCTACTCTTCACTTCAAAAAACTTGGTATAAACAGGAATTCAAAGACATGGTCGCCGCCGGAATTGATTTTGTCATTCCGGTTAGCTGGGGCAGCGGCCACCCTAGCTTCACGTGGTTTCGAGACAGCACGGTTCTGCCCATCATGGTACAGGCCATACAGGAAGATAATATACCTATTAAGATTGCTTATTTTGACGACACCAACTCTGTAGTTGCTGAATGGAATAATGATAACGGTCGGGGGTATACCTCCGCTGATGGAATACCACAGAACCGGCAAAGCTCGCCATTTACCATGCCACTTTCAGACAGCAATAACTGGAAATATTTCTATGACAAAAAGATGCGGCCGTTTTTTAATACAATACCCCAAAATTTGTGGGCTACCCATAACGGCATGTCGGTGGATCGGGGCGGAAGACCGCTTATTTTTGAATACTCCGGCCTATACTTCAAAGACCCTGAGTACTCAGATGAAATGTGGTCGGCTATAAGAGGAAGTTTCAAGGCGCATTTCAAAAATACTTCTCAGCAGGCCATAGACCCATTTATAGTATTGAATTATGACTGGCTCGTGCCGGGCTGGAACTCTCACGCTAACATTTTAGCTACTCAGGTGGACGGAGAGTATATTTGGGGTGGGAGCAATTACAGTGACGTAAGGCAACGCACTCTCAATGGCTATACCACAGCTGATGTTTCTCCGGGATCAAACTGTGAAACCAACTGTGTGGGTATTAAGCCGCGCAACTTCAACATCATTACTGGTCAAATCGAAGACGAGGGAACCCATTTACGTTCGATGTTCCAAAAATGGGCTAGTGGAAGCAATCTTATTTTGGTTGAGTCCTGGAATGAACTTTGGGAAGGAACCGGTATCCAAAAGAGCACTACTTATTCAAAAAATGGTGGTGGCTACTTGCCTGATGACTATTACATGCGTCTCTTACGCTCGCTGGTTAAACCCAGCCCACTTATAGTATCCGTCCCCACGCCGATCTCCTTACAACAAACAACATCGCCTTCTCAAACCACATCACCATATGCTTCAAGTGGGGAAAGCTTCGGAGTAGCTAGAAATCCACAGTCAGCAGTATTCAATACTAACCTTTTTGTTGGTATGCAAAACGAAGGTGTGCAGCGGCTTCAGGAATATTTAGCAAAAGACCCGACTCTTTACCCAGAGGGACTTATAACTGGATTTTTCGGCGCGCTTACCAAAAAGGCAGTGATCCGACTTCAAGAGCGCTATGCTAACGAGGTGTTAAAACCCGTGGGCCTCACGCAGGGGACAGGATACGTCGGCCCTTTCACACGAGCAAAGCTGAATGAGCTTTAACTAACCCTGCTGGCTTTGGAGCAACGCCGCAAGGCGGCGCAGAGCCGCTAGGTGGATGGTATATATCGATGTATGTCGGGGTACTGTTCTCCTTCAAGAATTCTTGATAAGGTAGGTTCGCACTGCGTTCAGTAATTGCGACACTTAAGCAAACTCAGTGTAAGCATGATCAAAATTTATCAAAAAACAATCAGAGACAGGGCCGTTAAAACTCTTGATTCTTTCAGGGTGGGTTCTTGGGTAAATGTTCACAATCCAACCAAGGAAGAGATTAAATCATTAGCCGATAAACATTCACTTGAAGAGTCGTTGCTTAGAGATGCCTTAGATCCCTACGAGGTTCCGCGGATTGAAATCGAAAGGAAAACAGCTTATGTCTTTACCCGCGTTCCCTACGGTGAAGAGACCCGGATTTCTACTGCCCCCCTTCTCATCGTTATCGGTGAAAACTTTGTTCTTACCCTATCTGATAAACCCCTCCCATTCCTGGAAGAGTTTCTCGCCGGGAAAGTGGATTTCTCAACCACTCAAAAAACCAAACTTTTCCTTCAGATATTTTCTCAAATCGTCTCGGCTTATAATAACTCTCTTAATAACATCAGCCGCCGAGTAAGAAGTGTTGGCATCCATCTGGAGGCAATTACCAACAAAGACATTGCCCAGCTTGTCGGTTTCGAGGGAGTACTGAATGATTTTCTCTCAGCCCTAGTTCCTACAAATACTATTTTAGGCAACCTCCTAGCCGGTAGATTTATTAAGCTCTACGAAGAAGACAGGGAATTAGTTGAAGATTTAGTTTTGGATACCGGCCAGTTGGTGGAGTTTTGTAAGTCCAATCTTAAAACAATGGTCAACATCCGTGGGGCCTATTCAACTATTGTCACCAATAACTTAAACCGTATTATCCGGCTACTCACCGCCCTTACGGTTATCATCGCCGTTCCCACTATGGTCTTCAGTTTCTTCGGAATGAATGTCGCTCTCCCGGGCGCTGAGGCGCCCGAAGCTTCATTCTGGATTTTAATGGGTACCGGAATCACCGCCATTCTTCTTCTTGCCACTTTCATTAAAAATCGCTGGCTCTAGGGCATCGTTCATCAATATCTCTTCCCTCAACCCGCTGCGCGCCCCAGCGAGGCGCTTGCTTGTCCTCGGCTCGCTCTCTCGCTTCGCTCGAACCATGCCCGCTCGCCTGTGGAGGTTTCGGAGAAGAGATATTGACTCGCTTCGCTATTGGTAAATATTCTGCGTAACAACAGGTGCTAGGCTTAGGTTGGTTGAGAGCTCCAGTATCTTATATACTTTTTCTGTGGGCCTGTAGTTCAGCTGGTAGAACACCCGATTCGCATTCGGGAGGTAGGCGGTTCGAGTCCGCCCAGGTCCACTGGTAAGATTTATCAGAATTCCCCGTCTTCTAACTATGAAGGAGCATCGAGATTCGAAAAAGATGTTTTGGAAAGCCTATGAAACCTATGCCGATGCGCTCTTCCGGCATTGTTATTTCCGAATGTACGACCGAGAACTAGCTAAAGATCTTGTCCAAGAAACCTTTTCTCGGGCCTGGTCGTATTATTTTATTCCGGGCAGGAGAGTGGAAAATCTTCGGGCTTTACTTTATCAGATTTTGAACAATCTGATTGTAGATGAAGCTCGGAGGAAAAAACCGGTTCCCCTTGATTCACTTGAGGAATCAGCCAGCTGGCTGACCCAGCCCACTAATTTGCCGGAGATTGTAGCCAACACGCTGGCTGGCGAAAAAGTAATGAAATTACTTGATAAGCTGGATGGAAAGTATCAAGAAGTAATCGTCATGAATTTTATTGACGGCCTTTCTCCCAAAGAAATTAGCGCCATTATCGGGGAGACGGAAAATGTAGTTTCGGTCCGGATTCATCGAGGCCTGAAGAAAGTTCGAGAACTGCTGAATGAGGATTCCCAAAAAATCTAAACATCATGGAAAAAGAATTTGAAAAATTTATCAAACGAGCGAAGCAGATAACTCTTTCTCCCGACGAGAAGAAAAAAATACGGGAGAATTTGACCTTATTTATGGAAAGGCATCCTGTAAAAGAAGAAGCCCCGACCCGTCCTCAATTACAGAAAGGGTCGTGGATTCTGTACCAATTAAGATTAAAACCCATGCCAGTTTTCGCAGTAATCGCAGTTATAACCTTGATGGTTGGCGGGGGAACATCTCTCGCGGCTGAATCAGCCCTGCCGGGAGACGCTCTCTATCCGGTTAAAGTAAGTGTTAATGAAGAAGTTCGAGGAGCATTCGCCATCTCGGACGAAGCTAAAGCGCGCTTGGCAGCTAACTTGGCCGAGCGTCGACTTCAAGAGGCCGCTACCCTTGCTGCCGGGGGCAAGCTAACAGTCGAAGCTCAGGCGGAAATTGAGTCACGTTTCAATGCTCATGTGGAGAAGTTCGAGGAAAAAGCCAATAAATTAGCAGCCAAAGGCAAAGCCAATGCGGCCGCCGAATTGAGTTCTAACCTGGAGGTCTCGCTCAGGGTTCACAGTCAGATTCTCGGCAATTTTGCGGTTGAAACAGAGGCTGAAACAGAAGCTGACGCCGATACAGATACCCGCGTGGAGATAAGACCTCTTATAAAGGCCATTAAAATTAGGATTGACACAGTTGAGAAAACTAGAGCCAATGCCGAGACAAAAGTGTCTGCCGGTCTCGCTCTCGACGTTGAGGCTGCCGCCGAAGGGAAGCTAAAAGCGGTGACTAACAAAATTGCTGAAGCTCGCAGAACCATTGAACGAACCAGGGGATCAGTGCACGCAAGCGCCACAGCTGAAGCGGAGGCCACATTAAAGCTTGCCGAAGAAGCGATGACTGAAGGTAAAACCGAACTTGAGGCCGATAAGTTCGCCAAAGCTTTTATAAGTTTTGACCGGGCGCATCGCTTAGCCCAAGAAGCCCATCTTCTCATAAATGCCGCTCAAAGATTCAAAGTCAATTTAAATGATAACAACAGCGGAAAGTACGGGGGCTGCCCAACGCCTAGACCAGGAATGCCAAACTGGGTTTGCTCTGATGGCAGTGTCTCCGGCCCCGCTTGTGAAGACGGACGCTGGGTAATTAAGCAATGTCCTTCCAGTGTCGGGACCTCTACCGAAACCGAAACTGAAAATGAGACAAGAGGAGAGGGGAAGTTCCGGCTTAAATTCGAATTCTAAACCAGTACAAACAGAGCCCGGCAGCTTGCTGTCGTAGGGAACCCTCGCTAACAATTAAACGAAACCAATATCTCTTCTCCGAAACCTCCGGAGGCGAGCGGGCATGGTTCGAGCGAAGCGAGAGAGCGAGCCGAGGACAAGCAAGCGCCTCGCTGGGGCGCGCAGCGGGTTGAGGGAAGAGATATTGGTAAGCGGTTTCTCGTCAGACAGCAAGCTACTGGGCGCCCCCAGTACCTTTATCCACAATAGGTACCATTAAACAGGGCCTTTTTGGTATAATAGATGCATAGGAATAGAAACAGAGCCCACTAGGGCTGAAAAGGTCGATAGTCATTGAAAGTGATTTAGAAACGAATGATTGTTCAAAATTGGGCGGATGTTGCAGTAGCTTCTCTTCAGCAGCTCTGGTTTAGCTTTGTCGGTTTTCTGCCGGAGCTAATCGGAGCTCTTGTGATCTTCATCATTGGTTTAATCGTGGCCGCTGGCTTGGCAATGCTGGTTGAAAAAGTGCTTGAATCTATCCGATTAAACACTCTGGTTAATAAAACCGGCGTGGATGAATATTTCAAGAGGGGTGGCTTGGAACTTAATGTGGCTCGATTTTTCGGTCGTCTGACCTACTGGTTTATTGTTATCGCCTTTTTCCTGGCGGCGGCCGATATTCTTCGATTCACCGCTTTGTCAGGTTTCCTTCAGTCAGTTCTGCTTTACATCCCACGAATAGCAGTAGCAGTTCTAATCCTCTTGACGGCGATAGTAGTAGCTAACTTCTTGAAAGCTGTTGTCAGAGCCTCGGTAATGGGTGCCAAAATGCATTCGGCTAAATTCTTAGGCGCTCTTACTTGGTGGTCAGTAGTCGTTTTCGGGCTGCTCGCCGCCCTGTCTCAGCTGGGCATCGCGGTTACTATTATCAACATCATTCTTACCGGATTTGTGGTGATGGTTGCTTTGGCCGGCGGTATCGCCTTTGGTTTGGGTGGTAAGGATTACGCTTCTCATCTCATTGGTCGGCTGCGCGACGAAGTAGAGCACCGCTAGCCCTTCAATAAGCTAGAGGATTAGCCTTTCGCCATGCCGAAGGGGCTAAAAGAACTTGAGTCCGAAATTACAAAAATGAAATCCCTCCACATGGAGGGATTTCATTTTGAATGTTGTATTATTAAAGAATGCAGGGATATCCGTTTTTGAGCAGTGTATTACTAAAGAAATGAATAGGAGAACTCTGGCTGTCATAGTGGTCATTGGACTCGTCACCCTTATTGCAGGAATGGTTTTTGTCCTTCGTTTAGACGAGAACGATAAAACCGTGAGCGACGGAAGAGAGGGCGGAGAATTAATCGTCAGCCGCCTACCCACGAGTTGGCAACTAATAGAGAACACAAAACTTAAATATGCCTTTGAGGTACCGCCAAGCTGGGAGGTGCAACTCGTAGTAGAAGATGTCGAAGCTCGATTTAAAACCGATGCTGTTAGAGCCGAAGTTACTGCCTACGGCTATTCTAATCTAGATAACGTCAGTCTTGAAGAATGGATAAAATCTGTGAACCCTACAGAGGTATCCAGAACGATTAAAGAGCAACGAGATGGGTTGAAATATATTACTCGAGAGACGGCCGAGAGCTATGAAGGCGGTGAGCTTCGATCAATCACCATTGATGAGAGTTACGTTTTAGGAATCCTCTTCCAGGTGAAGGACAAAATCTTAGATATCCGTTGCAGCGTTGCCGGACCTGAATATAGGTCAATGATCCTTACCTGCGAGGAGATAGTAAAAAGTTTGCAGTTCATCCAATGAAACTATTCAAATTGTCCCCGGTATTACTCTTTTTCTTTGGCATTTTGCTCGTCTCTACTGCCAAGGCGGCCGAAATAAAAGTTCCCATTACTAACCAAGTCGCCGGTTTTTACAAGTGGGCCTTGGGTATCGGCGGCCTCGTCGCTCTCGGAATAATTGTCTTTGGCGGTATTCTCTACGCTGTTTCTGCCGGCAACGCTTCCAAACAAGATGATGCCAAGCAGTGGGTTACGGGTGCTTTAATCGGGCTCGTCTTACTATTCGGTTCCTATTTAATCCTCAACACCATTAATCCCGACCTCACCGTGCTTAAAGATGTCACCCTGGAGCGGAATTTAAGAGCGCCAACTTTAGATAATCCGGTCTCTGCTCCCATTACTACCCTTCCTTTAGGGGAAAGAGTAACCTCTCAAACACCAACGTGTTTGAGCTCGCAGGCTGCCGCCCCGGATAATCGGCGATCTTTAAAAGAAGCGGGTATTTCATGTAACGATTACGGCGGTTGCTCTGTTCACAGTAGCGGCTGCGCTCTGCTTAACGAGAGCGGCGTTTTTTGTAGCAATAATTATGTTGCCGGCGGCAACTGCAGGACTAAGCTGGATTCTACTTTAATTAATAATTTATTAGCAGCCGAAGGTGCAGGATTTAATATATATGTTACCTCAAGCGTTTGCAGTACCTTGCATGCCCAAACGAGCTTTCACTATCGGACTTTAGGGGCGGACCTCAACCTTCCATCTTCCGATGCCGAAATTAGAAAATTAATGACTTTTCTAAGCTCAAGGTCTTGCATTCACGATCTTTGGGGACCGTCGAGATTTAGCGGCCTTTGCGCCGACAATGGGAGAAAAGGGGTGGCTTGTAGCGTCCCTAACCACGAGAATCATCTTCATTATGACGTCCAACCAAATTGTAAATAAATGATGAATCGCTTTTTTAAAAAACTACCGGGACTCCTTGCAATACTTTTTATTGCGGGCGTATTAACTTCGCTTGCTTATCCAGGCCCCGTTGAAGTAAAAGCTGTTGCGGCTCCTCCTGCCCTGAACGGATACCAGCTTAGCGCCAATCAATCTAAGTGGGTGAAATACATTGCTCAGGAAGTGGTGCCCTTCGTCGGGGCAGATGTAGCTGCGCGCGGGACTTGGTGGGCATTAAAGGAGGGTGTGCTTGGCTCGGGTAACCCGATCGGCTATTCAAACTGTGGTACCGGCAGCGGTAATACCTATATAGGGTTTGTGGAAACGTGCCCTTCGGGCTACGCCTGGCAAGTGGGTATTGCCGCCGTACAGGTTCCAAACCCTTCAGCTTCGGAAGTAATAAGCAAAGCAAAATCATTACATGGCGGAATGAGCTTGAAAGAAATTATAGCCCAAGTCAGTATATCAGCCGGTCATCCTCAAGGAACGCCGCAGTACAACACAGCCGTAAATTCTTCCGGAGACTTACAAAAGTCGCTCTTGCTGCGCGACCCCGCAACCGGCTTTTACTTCGTGAATAGAGAAGTAGTCAATGAATGTATTAATTCCTGGCTAAGCTGGTGTAATGGAGGTTGGAGTCCCGCGAATCAGATTGCGACCAATCAACAAGTTACCAAAAACGTCATTGCTAAACTCGCCGCTTATTATAAAGAAGCTAACTCCGGAGCCGCTCCAACCCCTCCCCCCGCCGATTATAAACAATGTGTCGCTGCCGGTTCCCAAGATTCTGCCGCCGGCGCCGATCCGGCCGCTACTCTTACCGATGAAGAGCAAAAAGAAGTTCCACTCGGCCTCTCTCAACAAATAGGTAAGTTTTATAGTTTTGCTCTGGGAATCGGGGCGCTGGTGGCTCTCGGAGTCCTTATCTTTGGCGGGATTCTCTACACCGCCTCCGCCGGCAATGCCTCCCGCCAGGACGATGCCAAGCAATGGATTACCGGTTCCATTGTCGGGCTTATTATCCTTTTTGGCTCCTGGTTCATTTTAAATACGGTCAATCCGGAATTAACGAAACTTACAGATTTAAGATTACTTGTGAATAAGGCAGCGGAGGATAGTTCAGGGCTTGACGGCGGCTCTCCCCCGTTTGGCGGTAGCCCTTCTCCTTATCCCGTTATTGACGGCCAAACTTGTCCTATGGCGCCTGGTTTCAGTTATGGTTCGGGATGTGGATCTAGCCGACCGGGTGTAGCAGGAGGACATCAAGGTGTAGATCTTATGGCAAAACTTGGTTCTCCTCTCTATGCTATCGAGGACGGCGTCGTTAGCGGAAGCTGGGGATGGAATACCCTTGGCGGTTGGCGGTTCTGGCTTTATGCCGATTCGGGCAATAAATATTACTATGCGCATACTCTTAGCAAGGAAGCGTTGCCGCCGCTAGGGAAGCGGTTTAAGGCCGGTGATCAAATAGGATATGTCGGTGAATCTGGAAATGGACCGGAGGGGACTATAGGCCAAGTCGGCGGTCCTCACTTGCATCTTCAATGGTATTCTGTGAAAGGAGGCCCAACATGTGGAGCTTATCCAAACGTCGACCCCGTGCCTTTAATTAAAACAATATGTAGTCAATAGAAACCATGGTAGAGAGGCAAAAAATAATTCTTATTGCGGGTTTGGTAGTCCTAATTCTAGGGGGATTAATCATCTGGGGACTCACCCGCCCCTCTCAAGAGGACCTGCTTCAAGAAACGCCCGGCTTACCTGAAAGCGAGTGGCCTCGGCTGATTAGCGTGAAGGAAAAAGATTCAGAGAAGATAGTCACCAATAAATTTGATGGCTACGAGATTATTGTGCCTTCGGATTGGAATGTTCCCGAGCTGGCCGGCAGAGGCGGCGGCCATGAGATTGTATACCGGAATTTATTTCTCAGAATATTCACCCTCGACGCTATTGAGAAAGCAGAGGATTTCTTCGCGTCTTCTGCTCGTTTTGAAGATGTAGAGACTTCAGCCGGCCGCGCTTATAAAACGACCTTTCAGCCCACTGAAGATAAACTGGATAATGAAGGGAATGTTATAGAAGCTCCGGTAGAGAACAGCCTGGTAATCGGATACGTTTTTTCGCCTGATGATAAAAAAGCTTACGTGCTGACTTGCCTTATTATTGATGGCAACCTTAACGAGTTGGCTTCTCTTTGCGAAAAGCAAATTTTGACTTTCAAAATTATTAAGTGAAGTTTCGAGCGGACGGTTTATTAGTATTAACTCTCCTCTCCTTTGTCTTGATTGTGCCGACTGTATTTTCAGTTGCAGATGCGGGACAAACAATTGACCAAATAGCCGCCGCACAAAAAATTCCCATCGCCGAGCAAGTTACTAACTTTTACCAGTGGGCGTTGGGCATTAGCGGTCTCCTTGCCTTAGGGATTCTTGTCTATGCAGGACTCGCCTACACCGCCTCTGGCGGCAACGCTTCTCGCCAGAGCGACGCCAAACAGTGGATTTGGAACGCTCTTATCGGCTTAGCGCTTCTATTCGGCTCTTACCTAATTTTAAACACGATTAATCCTGATCTTACCAAGCTCCAAAATATTGATTTACCGCAAGTTGAAGTTGGAGGGGGAGCCGAAGTTCCCCAAGCGGCAGCCAATCTTAACCTCCCGGAACTTATTAGTAACTTTTATCAATGGGCGCTGGGAATCGGAGGACTTATTGCTCTTGGTATTCTTATATTCGCTGGCATTCTCTACACCATCTCTCCCGGCAATTCCTCTCGCCAGGGCGATGCTAAAACCTGGATTGGGAGCGCTATTGCAGGACTCGTTTTACTCTTTGGTTCTTACGCGATTTTAAATACCGTCAATCCGGATTTAACAAAATTAAGATTCAACTTGGATAATGTCGAGTTTAGCGCGCCTGCGAGTTCCTCCGCAGTTCCTCTTGAAACACCCAAGCCTGGCGAAAAAGCGTCTCTCGGAATTGCGGAACAAATCAGTAATTTCTATCAGTGGGCACTGGGCGTTGGCGGCCTCTTGGCGTTAGGCGTGCTCATCTTCGGCGGGATTCTCTATATTGTTTCTGCCGGTAACGCTTCCCGCCAAGATGATGCTAAGAGCTGGCTTTTCGGTGCCTTAATGGGCATTCTCCTCCTCTTCGGCTCCTATGTAATTCTATATACAGTTAATCCGGAGCTGACTAGATTAAGGGATTTAGAGCTTATTGTGAATGAGGCGGCAGTAGGTCCCGGGACACCTTTTTCCGTCACAACCCCTGTAGCTGATAATGAATTTAAGAAAGCTCTTCTGGCACTTCTCCGGCAACTTGATCCGGTTAACGCCAATGCTTGGTTCGCGATGATAGGCTGCGAGACTGCAGGGACTTATAACCCTGCAATCGAGAACCATTCATCTAATGTGCCTGACCCTGATGGTGCTTGCGGTCTTTTTCAAATGGACTGCGGTTGCAATGGCAGTAGTCGCTATGATTGCGGCAAGGGCGATGTTAATACGCAGGTTAGTAACGCTATAGCTCTATTTCATGAAAGAGGCCCCGGCTATTGGGATGCGGCAGATGGTGTTTGCGGCGATGGTTATAATGGCCCTTCCATATTAAAATAAGTTTGTATGCGTAGGAGCCGGGTAATAATTTTGATAGTGCTGGTTATAGTAATTATTACTGCAGCCATCACTTTTCTTCTAAGTAAAAAAGGGGCAGAGGAGCCGCCGATAGTTATTCCGGATAATACCGAGAATCCTTTTACAGGAAAGATGCTACCCCCGGACAAAGAAATTATTAAAAGGCAGATGGTGGGTCACCTCGGTGACGGCGGAACTATTACCGAAACCCCGCGATTTAATATCTATTATTTTGCTCCCGATGTTTTCCAAGTAGAGATTAAAATTACCAATATAGCTGATGTGAGAGATGAAGCTATTACCTGGTTTAAGGATAAGGGATTCAGCGAAAACGATATTTGCAAGCTCCCGGTCACATTTTACCTCAACCCCGAAGTAGCCAGAAAGCTAGAGGGGAGCGGTGTTAGCTTCAATACCCTGCCCGATTTCTGCCGGTAGGTAGTTCCTTTTCAAAAAATTATCCACTATTGACATGAATATTAACGCCTCTATAATTAACCCTGGAATGAGTAGAGTATCAAGAACACCAAGCGGCTGACCAAACGTCTGTTTTACGTTGTTTTGAAAGCCGCTTCGAAGAGCGGTTTTTGATTTCTCCAGCCCTGTTAGATACGAAGTTATCTAACCGGGGTAGGAGGTGAGAAGACAGCAGTTTGAAAACGAAATATTGGAGAAACAAACAATAACCCCATTAGATAAATTATTATCTAACGGGGTAAAGGTAAAAAATTGCATTAAAGAAATTAGATTAATTGGCTTTTAAAGTGGTCGGTTTCCATAAGGGCGTACGGTGGATGCCTTGACACGAAACAGCGATGAAGGACGTGACGTAGCTGCGATAAGCCTCGGGGAGGTGTGTAGTAACCTGCGATCCGGGGATTTCCGAATGGGGCAACCCAGTTGAGTAAACCTCAATTGTCCCGATGCATAAGACATCGTGGAAGCGAACCTGGGGAAGTGAAACATCTCAGTACCCAGAGGAAAAGAAAACGAAGTGTGCTTTGCACACAACATTCCCTTAGTAGCGGCGAGCGAAAAGGGACAAGCCCAAACCAAGTGCTCAAGCAATTGAGTGCTTGGGGTTGTAAGGTAGAGACTTTCTCTTTGGGTCGCAAAGCCCTAAATCCGCTTAGTTGCGGATCAGGGTTCTGCGACTGTGAAGAGAGGAAAGTTACAAATCTGTGTGTTAGTCGAACAGGCTGGAAAGCCTGGCCAAAGCGGGTGAAAGCCCCGTAGGCAAAAACAAACAGACTTTCTGTTTCTGTCCTTGAGTACCTCGATACATGAAAGTGTTGGGGGAACCATCCCGGACTATCGGGAAAGGCTAAATATGTTTCGTGATCGATAGTGAAGAGTACCGTGAGGGAAAGGTGAAAAGCAGCCCGGTGAGGGCGGTGAAATAGACCTGAAACCGTATGCTTACATAGAGTCGGAGCTTGTGCTTCGCACAAGGAAATTCGAAACTCTAATTCTAAATTTTAAATCAAATTTGAAATTAGAATTTTAGAATTTGGATTTTCTCGCGCGGAGCGCGAGTGACGGCGTGCCTATTGAAGAATGAGCCAACGAGTTTATGTGTACTGCAAGTCTAAGCGTAACTTACGCGGAGACGCAGCGAAAGCAAGTGTTAACAGCGCGTGCGGACTTCAGTAAAGCATTCGAAGTGATTCGGGTGCTTGATGAAGTCCGAAAGTAGTATGCATAAGACCCGAAACCAAGCGAGCTTACCTTGGCCAGGATGAACTTCGACGAAAGTCGAAGGGAGGTCCGCACCGGTTAGTGAGGCAAAACCATCGGATGAGCTGAGGTAAGGAGTGAAAAGCTAATCGAGCTTGGTAATAGCTGGTTCTCTCCGAAACAGTTTTAGGACTGGCGTCTCGTGTTCCACATTGGGGGTAGAGCACTGGATGGTCTGTAATGGGCGCAAGCTCGGCAGACCAATCAAACTCCGAATACCAGTGTGCTAAAACGAGGCAGTTAGACTGTGGGGGCTAAGCTCCATGGTCGCGAGGGGAAAAGCCCAGACCGTCGTCTAAGGTCCCTAAATATCTGCTAAGTGTTAAAGGTAGTGATTCACCATAGACAGATAGGAGGTTGGCTTAGAGGTAGCCATCCTTTAAAGAGTGTGTAACAACTCACTATTCGATGGTGGATTGCGCCGAAAATTTACCGGGGCTAAGCAGATTACCGAAGACACGGATCATGCGCATCTCACTAAGGCGAGATGCTCAAAATTCAAAATGTAAATCTCAAAATGAAAAATGACAGTTTAAAGTGTCAAAATGCGTTATGAGCAAAGACATTTTAAAATTTTTACATTGTCATTTTAATCTTTGATTTTTCAATTTTGCATTAGCGAGCACCGAACTTTAGTGAGGTGCGTGTGGTGGTAGGAGAGCGTTCCTAGTGCAGCGAAGCTTACGACGTGAGTCGGAGTGGAGCGCTGGGAAGTGAGAATGTTGGCATGAGTAACCGAAAAAGCCGGTGAGAAACCGGCTCCCCGAAAATCTAAGGTTTCCGTGGCAATGGCAATCAGCCACGGGTTAGGCGGTCCTAAGGCAATGGCGAAAGCCGCAGTCGATGGACAGCTGGTTAATATTCCAGCCCTTCATTGTTTTTCGATGGGGTGACGAAGTGTAGTAAGTTAAGCGCCTTAGTGGTTTGGCGTCCTTGATCTAAGGGTGCGCGTTTGGTAAATCCGGCGTGCATAAGCCCAAGGATAGAGGTAAGGTAGAGTTTTTGCTCTGCCAAGTTGACCGAGCACGCTTCCCAGAAAAACCTCTAAGATTAGAAATAGTGAATCCGTACCATAAACCGACACAGGTGGATAGGGCGAGTAGCCCAAGGGGAATGAGTGATTTCTCGTCAAGGAACTCGGCAAAAAAGCGGCCGTAACTTCGGGATAAGGCCTGCCCTGCGCAAGCGGGGCCGCAGCTAAAGTATCTCTGGCGACTGTTTAACAAAAACACAGCTCCCTGCGAACTCGTAAGAGGATGTATAGGGGGTGACGCCTGACCGATGCGAGAAGGTTAAACCTGGCGGTTCTTGTTGGATTTATCCAGTGAGAGCTAACTGGGCGAAGCCCTCGTCAATGTCGGCCTTAACTATAAGGGTCCAAAGGTAGCGCATTTCCTTTCCGGGTAAGTTCCGGAGCGCACGAATGGCGTAACGACTGGAGAACTGTCTCGACGAGAAGCTCAGTGAAAATGCAATCCCAGTGAAGATGCTGGGTACCTGCAGCGGGACGAGAAGACCCCGGGAGCTTTACTGTAGCTTGGCATTGGCTTTAAGGTTTATTTGCGCAGCGTAGCGGGGAGGCTTTGAAACCTCATTTTCGGGTGAGGTGGAGCCGCCAATGAGACACCCGTCTTGTAAACTTTAAAATCTAACCTCAAGGGAAAAAACCATGGGGAACAGTGTCTGGTGGGCAGTTTGAATGGGGCGTTCTCCTCCTAAAGAGTAACGGAGGAGCTTATTAAGGTCGGCTTAGCCCGGATGGAAATCGGGCTGGATGTGTAAAGGCATAAGCCGGCTTGACTGCAAGACCTACAAGTCGCGCAGGTGCGAAAGCAGAACTTAGCGACCCGACGACACTTTATAGAACGGTCGGAGACAACGGATAAAAGTTACCCCGGGGATAACAGGCTGGTACCGCCCGAGAGTCCATATCGACGGCGGTGTTCGGCACCTCGATGTCGGCTCACCCTATCCTGGAGCTGAAGCAGGTTCCAAGGGTTTGGCTGTTCGCCAATTAAAAGGGTACGCGAGCTGGGTTCAGACCGTCGTGAGACAGGTTGGTCTTTATCTGCTGCAGGCGTTTGGTATTTGAGGGAAGTCGACCCTAGTAAGAAATTGCTACTTTACGGAGAAATCCGTAATGACAATGTGGCTCATAACGGTGAAGTCTTCATTAGTTTTCTGGTTAGTACGGCGAGTAGCATTCAGTCGGTCCACTGAATGTGGTAAAATTACTTGAGGACCAGAAAGCTTTTAAGATAATACCGTGGGAAGTCGATCTAAGGCCGATTTAGCTTATATTGCAGGTTTTCTTGACGGCGATGGGAGCTTGATGTTGCAGATCAAGAAACGAAAAGACGGAAATATTTCCCGAAAACGTTTCATGGTTACAATCTGCTTCTATCAAGATTCTCGCCACGCCGAACCTCTTTGCTGGATACAGGAGGTTCTCGGAATTGGTTACGTTTCTCATCGAAAAGATGGAATAAGCGAACTAAGAATTAACGGCTACGAGCAAATAGAGAGAATTCTCAAAATGCTTTTGCCGCACATTAAGTTCAAGAAGGTTCAAGCAGGACTGTTGTTGGAATCAGTAAAGATTCTTCAAAAGAAGATTTTAAGAGAAGATGATTTACGAAAGTTAGCCGGCAACATAGTGCTTGTACAGAATGAGAATTACGCAACTAAAAGAAAACGCAGCAAAGATGAGCTACTTCAGGTTTTAGGTTTGACCCCGTAACGACT
>JAUYKE010000005.1 GCA_030700125.1 Candidatus Colwelliibacteriota bacterium | reverse complement strand
TCAAGGTAGGTAGCTAGGCTAGTAGCGAACGCGAACTTACCGACTTGGGGTTCGCCGAAAAAAATATAACCATGGGATAATTTATCTTCCTGAATGAGGCGCTTAAATGTTTCAGTTAATTTTTCGTGACCGATCAGCATGCCAATTATCTATAAATTTTCGAGTTTTTAGGCGAAGAAAATTTATCTAGAGAATTGAGCACCCAGCACTTAAATTTAAGCTGACGCTCGGCAAGATAAATGTCTTTTTGTTTAGTTATTCTATTTGCTACTTTTATCATGGTCGTAAATTTAAGTGCTGGGTAAGGTTTGAACTGCCTCGACTACGCGAGTCAATCAAGCCCTTATTTTTTACTTAGAAGTGTCCTCTTGTAGATGTCGAGGTGCTCTAAGATGATGCCCGAACCTTTCGCAACGCAAAGAATTGATTCTTCGGCCACATAAGCCGGGACACCGAGGAGACGTTTGAAAAACTCACTAATATTCCTTAAGCCGGCACTGCCCCCGGAGAGAATAATCCCCTTCTCCATAACGTCAGCCACCAACTCCGGCGGGGTTTCATTAAAAACACTTTGAACTGAGGCGGCAATATCCATAAGGTGCGGATTTAATGCTTCAGCGATCTCGTTGGAGTTGATGGTTAAGTCCCTAGGAAGGCCGGAGATTAAGTCCCGTCCCCTAATCTGAAACTCTATCTTTGTCTTCGTGGGAACGGCAGTGCCGATGGCAATTTTGGCCGCTTCGGCCGTTTGCTCTCCGATTGAAATGGAATATTTCTTTTTAACGTAATCAATAATAGCAGAATCAAAATGATTTCCGGCAACTCTTAGCGAAGACCAGCAGACGATTCCTCCTAGAGAGATAACGGCAACCTCTGATGTCCCACCGCCGATATTAACGATCATGTTACCGGAAGAAGAATTAATGGTAATTCCGGCTCCTAAGGCAGCCAGGAGCGGCTCTCTTACGATATAGGCGTTTTTAGCTCCAGATTCGAGGGCGGCATTAATAATGGCCCTTTTCTCAGTGGTAGTGATGCCGGCTGGGGCAGAAATGACGAAATCCGGCTTAAAGGCATTCCAGCGGCCGATGGCCTTACGGCTAAAATATTTGAGCATGGCTCGGGTAATATAATAATCAGCAATTACCCCGTCTTTAAGGGGACGGTAGGCCACAATATCTTCCGGAGTGCGGCCAATCATTTCTTTTGCTTCACGGCCCACGGCTAAGACGGAATTCTCGGGCAAGCTTAAAGCAACAATTGTTGGCTCGTTAATAATAAATCCTTTATTTGGAAGGAAGACGACGGTGTTCGTGGTGCCAAGATCAATACCGATTTTTCGAACAAACATTACGAGAGGATTTTACCTGTATCGAGGAGGAGTGTCAAAATTAGAGTTTCACTCTCCAGATGCCACCGCTGTCTTCCCAGTAGAGGGAGTTGTCGTCTTTGCTGTAGATAAAGTTTCTGATTTGGACTGCTGTTTCAACTACGTTTACCGGCGGATAATCGTTAACCTCTACAAAGTAAAGCTTACTCTCACCGTCTTCTAAGAAAAGGTAGTTATTATCTTCGTGCCAGGAGATTCCTTTAACTCCAGTCCACGGGCTAGAAACACTCTCGAGGATGTACTTTTCCTCTTGAGCGCCATCTTTTACACCGTAGACACTAAGCGAACCAGTCTCTGTCGCAAAAGCAATTTTTTTACTGTCGGGCGAGAAAACAAAATGGGTAATGCCTTTACCCAAACTCGTCACCTTACTGGTTGATCTATTCCAGATGATAAGCTCACTATTTTTCTTTAAAATGGCGACTATCTCGCCCGAAGGGGAGAACGCAATTTTATTCCACTCCGCGATTTTCAGCTCTTGAGGAAAATTAATTTGTGACTGATTTCTTAGAATAAGGTTAAAGCTAAAAAGCCCTTTATCTTCAAACCAAAAAACTTCATTGCCGGCGAAGGTGAAATCTTTAGCGCGAGGACTTATTTGGGACACCGCTCTTTTTTCGGTATCGAGGGTGTAGAGAGCGCTAGGCGTCATTACGACGAACTTCCGCTCGTTATAGGGATAAGGAAGGATTTTAACTATAGCTATTTCTCCCGGTAGCTTCAATTGCCGCTCTTTAAGTTGGTTAAAAAGAGAGGCGTAGATGGTTTTATCGTCTTTCGGGAAGAAGTCGTCACTTGAAGAAGCAACCAGTTCCGGTTTTTCTCGAGGGAAAAGAATTATCCCGTCAAAAACTGACACGGTTGAGGATTCCACCTTCACTTCTTTTGTCCAAGAATGATAATTCTCTTTATTAATGAAAACGTTGTAGATACCCGGCTTAAGATTGTTAATGAGGGTACCGGATTGCAGGAAGCCCGATTTATTCTCTATCGGCTCGCTATCCATCTGGATCAGGGTGTCGGAGGGCTCCGTTTTTAGATAGATGCCTCCAGTCTGAACGATATCCCAGTTTTTAAAATCGAAACGGGCTCCCCGGGAATAGAGGACCAAAACAGTGCTCGTAACAACGAAAATAATCGTTAGGATTATAAATAGAGTTCTTCTCGTTTTGACTGACATAAATTAACTAGTGAGGATTTCGGCACCTTTTTTAGTAACTAGCACCGTGTGCTCGAAGTGGGCCGAGATACTGCCGTCGGCAGTGACAAAACTATCATCTGCCACCTGCACCACTTTACTTGTTGTAAGGGCTGTCATCGGTTCAATCGCAAGCACCATTCCCTCTTCGAGATGCACTCCTTTACCCCGCTCGCCGAAATTATAAATGATAGGATCCTCGTGAACTTCCAACCCGACTCCATGACCGGTAAGCCCATCAAGCACCTTTACCCCGCTCGCTTGAACGACGTGGTGGACAGCAAAACCGATGTCTCCGACCGTGTTTCCGGGTCTTACTGCTCTAATCGCTTCAACGAGAGCATTTTTAGTAGTCTGAATTAAACGATTGGCTTCCCCTGATACCTTACCGATGGGGATGGTTACTGCGGCGTCTGTAAATCCTCCTTGCCAGCTCACTCCTAAATCAAGCTTCAAGATGTCTCCCGGGCGTAAGGTGTAGCTTGAGGGGCGGCCATGGACAACTGCTTCGTTAACCGAGGTGCAAAGAGCGAAAGGATACGGCTCCCTGGCTCCTTCCGATCGATACCCCAGAAAAGTTGGAGTGCCGCCGGCTAGATCAAGCAGGGTTTTTGTTAACTGCTCCAGCTCGATCAGTCGGATCCCGGGTTTTGCTTCTGCCTTAAGTCGTCTTAATATTCCAGCTAAGATCTTCCCTGATTGTCTTATTCTTACGATTTCTTCGGGAGTTTTTATTAATTTGCTCATTTGAGATAGCCATTGATTTTAGTAAAAACCGCTACTGGCTTGGAGCGGCCATTAATTTTTACTACCTTAAATCCAGCCGCTTTCATTTTTTTCAAGACCGGCTTTGTCCGTTCTTTATATTCTTCAAGGCGATGTTTAATGATTGACGGCCTATCTTGAACGCGTCTTATAAGCTTCCCGCCGCAGAAGGGACAATTTCGCAAGGCCGGTCCTAAAAGATGGGTTTTCCAACAGACGGAGCAGACTCTTCTTTTCGAATTTCGCAGGATAGTAGCCTCTTGAGGAATGTCTAGCTCAAAAACACTAATGTTTTGCTTGCCGTAAGCTCGGGTTAAGACAGCCATCACCCCGATGTTTTGGCTATCGCCGAATGCCTCAAAGACAGTCCTGGGAGAACCGCTAAGTGCAACTCCAAAATCAGCGCTGGCAATCCTTTCGATCTGTTTCCTAAGAACCTTGAGAGTCCAAACAGGATCGGCTAAGTCGCCTCTCTCAAATTCTTTACGAATTTTCAAGGGCACTAATTTCTCTCTATGCAAACCTTCAATGTATCGTCCTGTATCAAAGTGAATGAGGCCGAATTTATAAGCAAGAAGCTCCGCCTGAGTGCCTTTCCCGGCGCCCGGCGGACCCATTAAGATGACTACCCTTTTCATTTATTTAACGCCTCGTTCGTACTCGTGGACAGATATTTCAGCATCAAGCTGTTTGGCAGTTTCTAATGCTACGGCTACGGCGATCAAGATAGAGGTTCCGCCTATGGTTAATACTTGAGTTTTGGTAAGAGCTTGGGTAAGAAGAGGCAAAATGGCGACCAAGCCCAAGAAGAATCCGCCAAAAAAATTGATTTTGGTGACGATGCTTCTGATGAAATCGGCTGTTGGCTTGCCGGGCCTAATACCGGCTACAAATCCTCCGCTCCGATGAAGATTCTGCGAGATTTCATTAGGATCAAAAGTTACTGAAACGTAGAAATAAGTGAAAAAGAAAACCAATAAGAAATAAATTGCTCCATAGAGTAGCTGATTGTTGAGAAGGTTGTTGACGATGGTGTTTACCGTGATTCCCAGATCGGTCGAGAAGGCCGAAATTACTTGGGCAAAAAACTGCGGGAAAAGAAGGAGGGAGATGGCGAAAATGATAGGGATTACGCCTGCTTGGCCGACTCTCAAGGGCAGATAGCTTGCCACTCCGCCATAGAGTCGGTTGCCCCTAATTCTTTTGGCATAAGCGACGGGCACTTTTCGTTCCCCCTCGTTAAAGAAAACAATTGCGCCGATAACCACGAGGGTGAGGATAACAAAGGAAATGTAGGTCGGGAGATTCGCCGGGTCATAAGAGAGAAAGGCGTTCCGTAGAATTAAAGGCAAACTGGCCACAATACCGGCAAAAATAAGAATTGAGATACCGTTACCGAGCTTTTGTTCGGTAATTAATTCTCCCAGCCAAACAAGAATCATGGATCCGGCGACAATAACTAAAACATTCGCCATCATTCCGCCAAAACCAGGAGCAGCTAAAACACCTTGTGAAATCAATATTTTCAAAAAACCGAAACCCTGAAGAGCGGCTAATGGGACGGTAAGATAACGAGAGTAACGATAAAATTTAGCCCGGCCTCGCTCCCCTTCTTGATAGTAAAGGACTTTAAGCTTCGGAAAGACCATGGTGAGGAGCTGCATGATAATAATAGCGGTAATGTAGGGCCCCAGGCCAAGCATGACAACTGAGAGATTTGCGAGGGCGCCGCCCGAGAAAAGATTAACAAAACCTAAGAGCTGGCTCGATGCGAAAAGCTGCTGGAGAGCTTCAACATTTACTCCGGGAATGGGAACATTGGCCAGAAGTCGAAAGAAAACTAAGATGCCGGCGATGATAAAAACCTTTCGCCGGAGGTCGGGGATTTTGAAAACTTGTTTTCCTTTATTTAGACTAAGCATTGCTCCTACCTGGTTTTCCTTAGTTTCTTTTTGAATTTTTTCATAGTTTTTCTCTGGGATTTCGGAAGCTTAGGCAAGCTCTGAATTAAATCTCTAATTGCCGGCCTAATTTTTCTGCCGGCTCTCGCCTTCTGTCCTTTCTGTCCTCGGCCTGAATAAGTACCTCTTTTGCCGCCACGGCCAATACGCTTTTTACTTTTGAGCTTATGGGTTGGTTGGAGAGTGTGGAGCTGGGTCATGTGCCAATAGTATTAAAATTTACTAGCTTTAGCGACGTTAAATTTTACTATAGTATTGAGCACCCAGCACTTAAATTTAAGCTGACGCTCGGCAAGATAAATATCTTTTTGTTTAGTTATTCTATTTGCTACTTTTATCATGGTCGTAAATTTAAGTGCTGGGTAAGGTTTGAACTGCCCCGACGGCAGTCGGGTCAATCAAGCCCTTATCTGTTTTAAGGCCTCCACCGTGGCTAGGGCGTTAGTGAGCTTGTTTTTTGTCCGACCTAAGCACTTGGCGGTTGCGTCTTTGATTCCGGCTAGATGAAGGACAACTCGAGGAGATCCTCCGGCCATGAGTCCGTGGCCGGACACGGCCGGCTTAATAAGGACCCTCGCGGCACTAAATTTGGCTTCGACTTGGTGAGGGATGGTGTGCTCTTTAAGTTTGATTTCAATAAGATTGCGCTTGGCCCGAGATCGGGCTTTCTCGATGGCAGCTTGAGTGTCAGTCCCTTTAGCCACTCCTACGCCAACTTTACCCTTGCCATTACCGACAATCACCGTAGCGCGAAAGCGAAAACGCTTACCGCCGGCAGTAACCCGCGTTACTCTTCTTATATCCAGAACCTGCTCTTCAAAGTTGTCTCTTGCTCTTGAAAATTCAGCCATCTTACATAGTTAAACCGGCTTCCCGAGCACTTTCGGCTGCGGCTTTTACTCGACCATGATACTTGTAAAAGCGGCGATCGAAAATAGCTTCCTTGATTCCGGTTTCAACCGCTTTTTTAGCTAAAAGCTGACCAAGCAAAGAGGCCTGCTCTGTTTTGGTCATTTTTTTATCCTCTAGCTCCTTAACTGAAGCAAAAACTAAGGTGCGGCCTTTATCGTCGTCAATCAGCTGAAGATAAAGATTCCGATTGCTACGTGAGACGGCTAAGCGAGGGCGGGCTGCCGTTCCGTGAATCTTAGCTCTCGTTCGCTTGGCTCTCCCTATTCTTCTTGTTCTAGTCGTTTTATTCATGTTCCCTTCGAACTAGCCGGTTTTACCGATTGCTTTCTTGCCGGCCTTTCGTTTAACCACTTCATCAGAGTACCTAATGCCTTTACCTTTGTAAGGTTCCGGTTTTCTCAATCTTCTAATTTGGGCCGCTGTTTCTCCAACTAGTTGCTTGCTGGGGCCGGCAATGCTCACCGTGTTTTTCAGGACGGTGATTTTAATCCCCTCCGGGATATTAAACTCTACGGGATGGGAATAACCAAGACTTAAAACTAATTTTTGCCCCTCGACATTAGCTCGATAACCGACGCCCTCAATGATAAGAGCTTTCGTAAAATCCTTAGTGGCACCCGAGATGGCGTTTTCCGTGAGGGCTCTCATGGTGCCCCAGTTACTGATCGTCTGCTTGGTGGAGTTTTGAGGAATAAAGATAAGCTCGTTTTCCTCTTGTTTAACTTTAATTCCAGGGAGAATAGGAAGAGAAAAGGCAACGCTTTCTCCTCTAACTTCAATGCTGTCCTCTCCCAGATTCACCGTTATCCCTTCCCTTATAACTACTGGTTTTTTCCCGATCTTGCTCATGATGTCTTTACCATATCTCGAAAAGCACTTGGCCGCCGACTTTTTTCTTCCTGGCCTCACCTTCGGTCATGATCCCCTGAGGAGTGGATAGAACGTAATTACCGTATCCTTGACGGGATTTTTTGATTTCTCGGTAACCGGTGTAAATTCGACGGGACGGGCGAGACACGAACTTAATACCTGAAATGGAGGGCAGTCCGTCCTCTTTATATTTCAACTTTACTTCGATAATTCTTCTTGTGCCTCTTCCTTTTCTTGTAATTAAATCCAGATAACCGACTCGAGAGAGTGCATCAAGAACCTCCAGATCAAACCTGGAGTAAGGCAGCTTCACCCGCTCCTTCCCTCTGGCTAAAGAATTTTTAATTCTGATTAATGTGTCGGTATACATGCCAAATTTATTAAAATTTACCAGCTTTAGCGAAGCTAAATTTTACTATAGATTCGAGCACCCAGCACATAAATTCACCCATCTTGACATGGAGTTCAGCGGCTTTCCTGCTCATGATTTGATTTTCTTTACTCATAACGTTTCTTTGAATTTATGTGCTGGGTAAGGTTTGAACTGCCCCGCCTAAGTTTTCAAAGGAAAATTTAGGCGGGTCAATCAAGCCCTTACCATGAGGCTTTCTTAACACCTGGAATATGGCCCTTGGTGGCTAGTTCTCTGAAGCAAATTCGACAGAGATTAAAAGCACGCATATATCCCCGCTTACGACCGCACCGAAAACATCGCCGGACAATACGGGAACTGTATTTGGGTTCTTTTTTAGCTCTCTCGATCACCGATTTCTTAGCCATCTTGTTTTAGTGGTAATCCTAACTCTTGATAGACCGTGAGAGCCTCTCCAGGGTTCTTTGTGCTAGTTACTAGGGTTACTTCCAAGCCGAAGTCGACTTTGACTTCGTCCGAGTTAATTTCCGGAAAAACAATATGTTCTCTGATGGGAATTGTCAAATTACCCTGCGCATCAATTGATTTTGGATCAAGCCCTCTAAAGTCCCTGATTCGCGGTAATACAAATCCGATGAGGCGTAGAAGAAAATCCCTCATCCTCTTTCCTCGAAGAGTGACTTTTAGGCCAACGATATCCCCTTCTCTAACCTTAAAACCGGCAACCGATTGCTTGGCTTTGGTAATCTTCGGTTTCTGGCCGGTGATGAGTCCAAGTTCTTTAACTATCTCCGGCAGCAGATCTTCCTCAAATCGAGGGCGCTGGCGTAATCTTCCTACTCCGGTAGCGACTACAATTTTTTCTAAACGGTGGCCTTGCATTTTTTACAATATCTTATTTTTTTCTTGCCTTGTGATCGGTAACCGACCCTTGTGGGCTTGTTGCAGGCGTCACAAACGATCATCACATTCTCTACTCGCATTGGCCAGGCGACCGAAACAATGCGGCCTTTCTCACCTGCACGTTTCGGTTTAATAGTTTTCTTGCGAAGATTTAAACCTTCAATTACCACCATTAATTTATTCGGCAGGGCTCTCGCAATCTTTCCCGATTTACCCCTGTCTTTCCCTTTTACAATTAAAATTTTGTCTCCTTTTTTAATTTTCATGCCAATTATATTTGCGAGGACAAGCTTAATTTATTAAGCGACGTTTGAGCAACTATAGAATTGAGCACCCAGCACATAAATCCACCCATCTCGATATGGGGTTTAATGATTTTTCTGTTTATGATTTGATTCTCTTTACTCATAATGTTTCTTTGAATTTATGTGCTGGGTAAGGTTTGAACTGAAAAATCCTACGCTTTTGGCTCGGATTTTTCAATCAAGCCCTTAGACAATTACTGGGGCTAATGAAACAATCTTGTCGTAGCCCTTTTCTTTTAACTCCTTTGGAATGGGTCCGAAAACCCGAGTTGCTCGGGGCAGTTTTTTGAGATCGATAAGAATAACGGCGTTTTCATCGAACCTCACATAACTGCCGTCTCGGCGTCTCATAGGAGCTTTGCTTCTTACCACTACCGCCCGTATGATATCTTTCTTTTTAATGCCTAACTTATTTCTTGGCTCGGCGGACTGAACTGAAGCAACAATAACATCGCCTATTTTGGCATAACGTTTCCGCGAACCGCCAAGAACGCGGAAGCAGCGCACGATCTTCGCGCCAGAGTTATCTGCTACTTTTAGGACTGTTCTTTCTTGTACCATATCAACTTTCTAATTTTTCCTGTTCTTCTTCTATCTTTTCCTGCTTTAGGGCGGTGTCGATTTTCGTCACTACTTTCCACCTCTTGTCTCTTGAGGTGGGTCTTGTCTCTTCAATAAAGACTTTATCCCCTGTTTTGTAAGCATTCTCCTCGTCATGAGCCTTGAAGCGGCGCGATACTTTATAGTATTTCAGATACTTAGGGTGCTTCTTAAAACGGGTGACCCTTACCACCACTGTTTTTTGCATTTTATCCGAAACGATTACTCCTTCGAGTCGCCGTTTTATAACTTGTTTTTCTACTCCGTTATCGATCTCTTTATTCATGGTTTATTTTTTCTGTTTCACTACCTGGTTTCAAGAAGGACAAGATTCGAGCAATTCTTTTTTTCGTCTCTCTAATCTCTGAATTGTTTTTTACTTTACCGCTAGCTAAATCAAAGATTAAGGCTCCCAATCTTTCTCGGGATTCAACCAAATCTTTTCCCAATTCGGCATTGCTTTTACCTTTTAATTTTTGAATGTCATCTCGCTTCATGTTTTTGACACTATTCTTGTTTTGAACGGCATTTTGTGGCCGGCAAGCCGAAGAGCTTGTCTCGCTTTGTCCTCTGCGACTCCATCGAGCTCAAAGATAATCCGGCCCGGTTTTACTGGAAAAACATAAAATTCAACTGTGCCTTTTCCACCACCCATGGTGGTCTCCGGCGGCCTCCGGGTGACCGGTTTATCGGGAAAAACTCTGATCCACACCCTACCTTCTCTTTGGATAGATCGGGTGATGGCCCGTCTTCCGGCTTCAATCTGTCTTGAGTTCAACCATGACGGTTCTAGAGCTTGAATACCGTAACTACCGAAGGAAAGATGAGTGCCTCTCGTTTCCACCAAGCGCTTTCGCGAGCGGCCCTTCTGCCATTTCCTGTGTTTTACTTTCTTGGGCATCAACATAATTTTTGTTTGATTTTTACCATAATTCTAATTTCTACTTTCTAGATTCTACTTTCTGGTTCTCGAATATATCCCCTTTATAGGCCCAGACCTTCACTCCGATGGTGCCGTATTTGGTGAAAGCAGTTGTTTCCCCGTAATCAATATCAGCTCTCAAGGTGGTAAGAGGAAGTTTTCCCTTTTCCAAGTGTTCCCTTCTTGAGATCTCGGTCCCGCCCAGTCGTCCGGCCACTTGAATTTTGACTCCTTTCACATCTCTATTCTGCATGGCGATATCAATATAACGTTTAAGTACCCGGCGGTAAGGCATTCTTTTCTCCAGATCCCAAGCAATATTCTGAGCCATGATTTGGGCGGAAACTTCAGTTCTTTTTAGCTCTTCTACGGTTAGACTAAGAGAAGCGCCGGCGGTAATTACTTTTCTTAAGAGCTTTTCTAATTCCTCGATTCCGCCACCGCCTCGGCCAATAATAAATCCGGGTCGGCTCGATTTGATAAAGATTCGATACTTGTCAGGAGTGCGCTCGATTTCAATGCTGGCAATCCCCGCGTTGCCGACTTTTTTCATGATAATTTCCCTAATTTTCTCATCCTCTTCAAGCCACTTGCCAAAATCCTTCCCTGGCGGCAACCAGCGACTCATCCACGGTTTATTGATTCCTAGGCGATATGCAATTGGATTAATCTTTCTTCCCATGATTTAAACTGCTTTTCTTCTGAAAACTTTATGCATGAAACCTTTTTTCTCTTTTGTTCTTGCTTTCTCTTCCACCTCCGGCTTAGGCGCAGTGCGGGTAGCCCGCGGCGCTTTTTTCACTTTCTTTACCTTTTTAGGAATGATATATCCCCTCGATAATGTTCCTTCCTTTTCAGTTAGCTCGATTGTAATATGGCTAAACTTTTTCCGGAGAATACTGGCTCTACCCCTACCCATAGGATGGAGCCGCTTCAAGGCCCTGCCTTGGTCAACTTGAATTGTCGAAATTACTAATTTGTCGGGATTTAGTTTCTTTTCCTTGGCGCTAGCTATGGCTGACTGGATGAGCTTTGTAAGGGGTTTTGACCCCCGTGAATAATTGACTGAAAGTTCGGCTAGAGCACTATCAACCTGGAGACCTCGCAGTAGCTCAGCCACCCGTCTTACTTTGCGGGGAGCAACATCTAAGTTTTTCAATTTTGCGCCAACTTTTGCCATATTTGTCTAAATTTCCAATTTAGTTATAAATTTGAGCACCCAGCACATAAATTTAAGCTGGCGTTTTTTAGCTTCTGGTATAAATTCTGTTTTCTTGTTTCCTGCTTGAATCATCTTGTTATAAATTTATGTGCTGGGTAAGGTTTGAACTGCCTCGACTGCGTCGAGTCAATCAAGCCCTTATGTTTTTGCTTTTGTTTCTAGTGCTTTCTGTATCTTTCCGCCATGTTTGGTGAATTTTCTCGTAAGGGAAAATTCTCCCAAGCGGTGGCCAACCATTTCTTCGGTAACGGTAACTGAAATAAAGTCTTTACCGTTGTGAACGCCAAAAGTAAAACCCACCATCTCGGGGGAAATCTCCGATGCCCGAGACCAGGTTTTAATTACTGTTTTGCCGTCGGGCTTCAGACCGACTAACTTTTTCATTAATTTAGGATCAACGTATGGACCCTTTTTTAAACTTCTTGACATGCCAATTATATATAAATTTTCGAGTTTTCCGACAATGAAAATTTATCCATAGAATTGAGCACCCAGCACATAAATTTAAGCTGGCGTCTTTCAGCTTCTGATATAAATCCTGTTTTCCTGTCTCCTATTTGAATCATCTTGTTATAAATTTATGTGCTGGGTAAGGTTTGAACTGTCTGCCTGCGGCAGTCAATCAAGCCCCTACTTCTTTCTTCGCTTTTTGACCTTTCTTTTTACAACCAATTTATTGGACCACTTCTTTTTATTCCTGGTTCTCTTGCCGCCTGTTACTTTGCCCCACTTATTTTTTGGACGTTTCGTGCCTCGGGGTTGGCGACCTTCTCCACCCCCGTAGGGGTGATCAACCGGATTCATGGCCGTACCCCTAACGGTGGGTCGGATTCCCATAAGCCGCTTCCTGCCGGCCTTACCGATTACAACCAGATTGTGCTCCGGGTTAGATATCTTACCCAAAGAGGCGTATGAATCCCAGAGTACTTTTCTTACCTCACTCGACGGGAGTTTTAGGTGAGTATAGCCGGATTCATGAGCCAATACCTGGGCTTCGGTGCCGGCGGACTTTACAATCTGACCCCCCTTTCCGGGCTGGAGTTCAATATTATAAACAGAGTAGCCGACGGGAATATTTCTAAGCACCATTCTATTCCCCTCCTTAAGTGGCGCTTCCGGAGCAGTAAGAATTTCACTGCCAACTTGGATATTGCCTGGAGCCAAAAGATAGCGTCTTTCACCGTCTCGGTAAATAACTTTCATGATAAAAGCGCTTCGGTTTGGGTCGTATTCTAAGGTTTCCACTTTAGCCGGAACTCCAGTTTTATCGAGTTGCTTAAAATCAATTAAGCGATACATTCTTTTTACTCCGCCGCCCCGGTGGCGAACGGTAATTCGCCCCCGATTGTTCCGGCCGGCAGTTCTTTTTGAAGCGAGGAGCGCCTTCTTTAAGGGAGCTGCCTTAGTTAGACCCCTGTAGTCGACTACGGTCATTTTTCTCCTTGATTGAGTTGTCGGCTTGAATCTTTTCATGGTTAGCGTGGAATGATATCAATCGTTTCCCCCTCCTTTAAGGTGATGATGGCTTTTTTATAACTTTGGGTTTTTGACTGGATTCTTATGATGTTCACTTTAATTGCGTGAACTTTATATATCTTTTCGATTAATTCCTTAACTTGTTTCTTGTTGACCTTCGGATGAACAAGAAAAACATATTTACCGGCTGCACTAATATCAGTGGCTTTTTCACT
>JAUYKE010000003.1 GCA_030700125.1 Candidatus Colwelliibacteriota bacterium | reverse complement strand
GGCCGGTGCCTGAAAGCCAAAGAACCGAGTGGTTAATTCAGATAAGTCCCTAACGACAGAATTTAATTCGAGGATGACAACATGCAGCAAGGCATAGACGATGAAGGCCAAGATGACGAAGACCGCCAGGAAGAGAATAATCGTCCCTAAAATACGAGGAATTTTCCACCTATGAAGAAAGGCCACGGGCGGGTGAAGGGCGGTGGAGATAACGAGGGCCAGGAGGACGATGATTACCGCTTCCCTCATTAGATAGAGGGCGCCAATAAAAAGCGCCATGGCCAAAATCCGCCAGAGCGTCACCCAAGAGACTTCTGTGACTTGCCTTGTCATCTACCTTTTATTCTATTCTATTTTAATCTATTTTAAGTGCCGGCCGCAATTGGTCGCCATTTTGGATAGGGCCAATAACAGCCAGGTTTAAGCGTTCGTCCCGAAAGAGGTCTTCGGCAACCTCTTGAATCTCTTCTACGGTAACCGCTTGAATTTGCCTTGCTATTTCTTCGGGCATCATAATTTTCCGCTCAATTACCTCTTGACCGCCGTAGAATCTGGCCAAGTCATCTGAAGTTTCCAACCCTAGCATTAAGCTGCCGATAAGGTGGTCTTTGACCCGCTGAAGTTCGGTCTGGGAAATTGGCTCCTCTTTCAGTCGCTTGAATTCGGCAGTAATTGCCTCAATAACTTCCTGTAGTCTTTGGCGATCAATGCCGGCCGAAGCCCTAAGATAACCATGATCGCTGAAAAATTCAGAGCCGGCGCCAACGTAATAGGCCGCTCCCATTTCTTCCCTTATTTTTTGGAACAGCCGGGAGCTCATACCTCCGCCTAAGATATCGCTAATAACATCAACGGTAAAACGACGTTTATCAAAAATGTCATAACCCCTGACCCCTAAGATAAGGTGAGTTTGATCTGATTCTTTAAATTTCACCAGAAGTTCCGGTTTCTCTTGAGTTTCTTTGGGTTTTGCTTTTTTAACTTCAGTACCGGTTGGGATATCTGTAAAAATATTTTCTACTTTAGCTATCGCTTCGTCTTCCTTAACATTCCCGGCCACAATGACGATGGTCTTTCCAGCCAAGTAATGTTTCTTGCGATAGGCGATAAAGTCTTCACGCTTCAGGGCTCTAATAATTTCTTTCTCCCCCACAATGTTCCAGCCGGCCGGCTGATCGCCATAGAGGAGCTCCAAAAAAAGGTAGTGAACTCTCGCCATCGGCAGGTCCTCATACATATTAATTTCTTCGATAATCACCCCTCTTTCTTTATCTATCTCCTTCGGGTCAAAGACCGAGTTTAAATAGATATCAGAGACGACATCAAGAATTTTACCGAAATGCTTAGCTTCAGCTTTAGCAAAATAACCGGTAAATTCCTGGCTGGTAAAAGCGTTGTAAAGGGCGCCGATTCCGTCCAATTCCCCGGCGATATCAATGGCTTTCGGTCTTTTTTTAGTCCCCTTAAAACAGAGATGTTCCAAGAAGTGCGAGAGGCCGTTAATCTCTTTAGTTTCGTACTCCGAGCCGGCTTCCACTAAAACTAAAATGGTAACCGCCGGATTATCCGGCTGAGGAGCGGTAATGATTCGAAGACCGTTGTCTAAAACCGTTTTCTTAAAATTCATAAACTTGGTCTTTTAGGTAATCTGCTAATTTCTGGATGGCTATTCTTTTCTGTTCGGTGGTGTCGCGGTCGCGAACAGTAACAGTCTTGTCTTCCAGGGACTGGTGATCAACCGTTATGCAATAAGGGGTGCCAATCTCATCTTGGGAGTAGTAGCGCTTGCCGATATTACCTCGGTCGTCCCAAGCAGTCGGGAAATGCTGACGTAAATCGTCGTAGACTTTTCTGGCCAAGCTAATAAGCTCGGGCTTATTGGCTAAAAGTGGAAAGACAGCGGCTTTGTAAGGGGCGATTTTTGGGTGAAGTTTGAGAACTACCCTATCTTTATCCTCGCTATAAGCGTCAATAAGGAAGAACAGGGTTGCTCGATCAATTCCCCCGGAGGTCTCAATTACCCACGGGGTGTATTCTTCGCCTGCATCCGGATCCTGGTATTTAATTTTATGCCGAGATAGATCCCAATCCCCCCGGTGGTGAATACCCTCCAGTTCTTTCCACCCGAAGGGAGCATTATACTCAATATCTTCGGCAGAACGAGCATAGTGAGCGCGTTCATCGGGCTCATGAGGACGAAATCGAAGATTTTCCTTCTTCATTCCTAAACCGAGATACCATTGCATCCGTTCTTTTTTCCAATAATCAAATGCTTTTTCTCCTTCTTCTTCCTCTGGCTTGATGAAGTATTCTACTTCCATCTGCTCGAATTCTCGACTGCGAAAAGTAAAGTGTCCTGGGGTAATTTCGTTGCGGAAAGCTTTCCCGATTTGAGCTACACCAAAAGGGACTCTTACCCTGGAGGAGGAAACGATGTTTTTAAAATTAGCGAAAACTCCTTGGGTAATTTCTCCACGGAGATAAACTTCGTTCTGTTGCGCCTCGACGACACCTAAGTAAGCCCTAATCAAAAGATTAAAATTACGAGGGTCTGTCCATTCAACAGGCACCAAAACTCCATTTATATTGTGTGGAGTCTTTTCGTGGTTAATTATTACCTCTTTGTCATCAGCTCTAAAGCGGTTGTGACATACCTTACACTCTACGAGGGGGTCACTAAATGCTGCTATATGACCCGACGCTTTCCAAACTTCAGGGTTCATAATAATAGCGGCGTCAATCCCAACAACATCGTCGCGTTTGTAAACCATGTTCTTCCACCACTCACGCTTGATATTGTTTTTCAGCTCTACCCCCAAAGGCCCGTAGTCCCAAAAACCGGTAATTCCACCATAGATATCCGAACTGGGGAAAATAAAACCCCGCCTCTTTGCTAGGCTTACTATCTTCTCCATCAAGTTATTCTGTTCCATTAGTAATTCCTTTTGTATCACAGATTCATTGCCTGACCAAGCCGTCGCCTACTTGAACGGTAGAGTCTTTCTCGAGACGGGTAGTGAGAGGCGAGGCGCTGCCTCGCAGCTCCGCACCGGTGAACTCATCTCTGCCTCTTAGCTCCGTGGTACTAAGAAGGGGCATATACTCATTGACCAGGGAGATTGAAGGAACTGCTTCTACTTGAAAAATTGCTTCCGGCTTTGCCTCTATAACGCCGCTATTGGCAGGTATTCGCTCCAGCCGCCAAATCACCTCTCTTGTGACAGGATCGAACTGGGGTAAGGAGTTGGTATTGCTTTTCACTTTGCCGGTAAAAGATACTCCATTCTCCAGTTTAGCTTTGACCTCTACCCCTCCCAGATCGGTCGCCGCATTACTTAAAGACCAATGGATTGTAAACTTGGTCGGCGCACCGACTTTCGGGGGCATTGGTCCGCCATTAACAATTTTGGCGGCCGCATCCCGAAAGAAAACTCCGGCTTCTATGGCTAATTTACCGGCGACTTTCGTTTCTAATTTACCCGAATTTACGGTTTTATTGATAGTGAGTGGAGGAGGAACGGTTGGCGATTCGATTCTCGCACCAACCTTCAATACAAAATTCTTATTATTTACCCCTTGGACCGGATAATCGTTTCTTACCTTTATGGCAAAGGAAACTTGTCCTTCCTCATTCGGCTCTAATATTTCCAGATCTTTAATCTGGGTAGGGCTCCAAACTAGGGTGTCGGTGAGGACGTCGGCCGCGCCATTGGTTTCAAGGGAACCGAAGTCAAACATCTCACCAGTAAGTTGGGCACTAATTACCACATCCTCCAAAGGAACATTGGCGTTATTTTTGTACTGGAGGAAATAGATTAATTCTTCTCCGAGCTCTACCGTTTCTTTACCGCTCCCTAGACCGACCCTAAAAGCGAGGGGTGAGGGGTTAATGGCAATATCCTTTGTGGCTGAGACAACCGGATACTCCTTGCCTAGAATTCTCATTACCAGTTCGGCTCTAACGTTGAAACTGGCGCTGTCCGGCAGTTCTATATTGCCATGCACGGTAACAGATCCTTCCCGGAGACCGATATCCGCCAGCCGCCAGTTATTATTTTCTCCGTTGGGTATCGGTTCGCGACTAATAATATCCAAGTCCGGCGGATAATTGAGCTTAAGCTCTAGCGAATAATTGCCGCTTTCTGGCTCCAACTCATTTTTATATGAGGTTTTTATTTCTAATTCTTCGTTTGAGAAAATTCTCTCAGGGGCACCCAATTCCAACAAAACATTCGGCTTTCTAACCCGAGTTTCTTTTTCCTCGGTTTTCTGAAGGTTAGCTGAAATCGAGGCGGGCACGTAATAGGCGACTAGCTTGGCAGTGTAGTTGGGGTTCTCTCCGGGAACAGCGACCACTTTGACGGTTTCCCGGTGGAGCCGGCCGTTTCCCATGTCGCCGATTCCTCGGGAAATAATCTTCTCGTCCGGTCTGTCAGCCAGTAGCAATCCTTCCGGAAGATGAAGCTCGAGCCGAACGTTTCTTAAGGCATTAGCGGAGTTATTGGCCAGAGTAATCTCCATGTCAAATGGCTCTCCTAGTTCTACTTCTCCGTCCGGTAATTGGATAGCGAGATCCACCCCTCCCCTCAGCCGCTCGTAGAGGAAAAAACCGGCGACGAGCACCAAGATAAGAAGCCCAACAAAGAACGGTATTCTAACTTTCTTCCAAAAGGATGAGTTCATCAAAGTCAATATTTATTACCGGGCGGCATTTAGAACACAAAAAAACAGTTTCGGACGGATCAAAGAAGTTTACTTCACCGTTTTCGCAGTAATGACAATTAACTTCTTCCCCGCCAAATCCCAGCCGTTCAAGGAGGTGCCGATAAATAGCGGGACTCAAATGATTACCTCCAACAATTTCTTCTACCATATACCATAAACTTAAATCGGCATCGCCGTAAGGGGTAGTTTTGTTGATAAAATTGAGGAAGAACAAAAGCTCTTTGGGGTTGCCGGGCGCGGGAAGAGATAGAGCATCTACCAATTGGAGCTTGTTTCTTTCAACAAATCTGAGGTTGGCCAGGCGACCGGGAGTGAGATGACCGGAAAGCTTAGAAGTAATTTTCCGGCTACTTTTAGTGAAGGCCCTTACTTTGCCTAAATTTTTCGTGTAGATGATGATGTCTTCGTCTAATTCGTTTCTCGGTTCCCTATCAAGGACGATTCCGGGCGTAAAATATTCTCGCATGGCATTTTTATTTTAACATGGGTGCTTACCAATACCTCTTCCTTTAAGGGGGATGTCGCCCAGCACCTTGCTGTCTATGAGAACTCGGATTGTCCGACTCCAGCGGTCGGACCTCCTCCTCTCGTTCCGCTGGCCCTTCAACAAGTTCAGGGACCGAGCCCAGCGGAACTGCGAGAGGTTCTCTACGACAGCAAGGTGCTGGGCGCTCCTCTTGACCCCCTGTAGACGACTGGTTGACCCCCACACCTAATGAGGGTTAGTGCCGTAGGCGCAAAAAGGCCATGCACATCCTCATTAGGTGTTGGGGTTGACTTTTTGAGACCCGATATGGTAGGATGATGGAGCAGTAGAAATCCCGATAAAACGGGGTTTTTTATTGCCCAGAATGAGTAAATACCTCATCTCGGCGTTTCTTTTAGTCATGCTTGGAACCTTGAAAATTGCGGTTACAGGAGGCGCAGTAGGCTACGAGCCACTGCCGGTGGCTCAAGATACAGCCCTCTTGAACCAAAGCCCGACTGAGACACCTCAAAGTGCGAAAAGTAGGTTTGTGAAAGTGGTAATTACAGCTTACTCCAGTCGGGTCGGAGAAACAGATGATACTCCGTTCATGACCGCTGCCGGGACAAAGGTTCGGCCGGGAGTTGTGGCGGCCAACTGGCTGCCCCTCGGTGCCAAAATCAGAATCCCGACGCTATTCGGTGATCAGGTCTTCATAGTAGAAGACCGGATGCATAGTAGAATGAACGGTAAAGTTGATGTTTGGTTCTCAAGCACTGACGAAGCGCTGCGGTTCGGGACCCAAGTGGCCCGAGTCGAGATCTTATAACAAAACCCCGCCTTAGGCGGGGTTTTGGTTTGTTTGGAAATGTTTGCCTGCCCCGTGACTCTGAAAGAGTTTTACGGGAAAATTTTTGAAAAAGTTCGTGTGAGCGGGGCGGCATTGCCGCCCCGCTCACAGACTTCTACTTCGAGGTGGGGTAGATGCCCAGAAGAAGCTCCCGAATGAGGTCGGCGAGACGGAGCTTCTCACAAGCGTAAGCGCGATGAAGTACTCTCTCCCCTGCCTCCTTCTTCGTGAGCGCCCGTACCTCCGAATCACTGGAGATCGCGACAATGAAACCCTTGTATCCCTTGTTGCGAAACTCGCGGGCGAGGAGGGGTCCGACAAGAGATGCTCCTTGATCTGGAGCACTCGGAGCGATACCATCAAGCGCGATGACATCAAATTCATCGCTTTCGAAGAAGTCTCGCGCCTCTGCCGCCGTCTCCGCGATCACGACCTCCACCGGCTCCCCTTCAAGCTGATCTAGAAAGAGAGCTCTGCTCGTCTTGCTATCCTCCAAGATAAGAACCTTCGCCATTTGCTCTCCTCTCAACTATTCTTTGCCAAGTTTTCGGAGGGCATCCGCTAATCCGTACCCCTCTACGATCGGGGTTCGGAAATTCGGATGGCCGCCGAGTTGACACAGTCTTTCATCGAGCCTTTGAAGATCGGCGACGAGCTCGGTCTCCATCACTTGCAGCTCCTGCAGCTTCTCTCGATGCTGCTTCCACTGCCCCTGGGGTCCAGACCGATTGCCGAGGTACCGTTCATCTTCCAGGAGAAGACGGGTGCGGTGAAGCTGACGTTGCTTGCGGTCGATCTCCGCCTTCAGGTCATCGGCCAGTCGCTGATGGTCGGGAGCTCTGATGTGCTTGCTAATCGAGAGTTGCCTTTCGTGTACTCGTTTTACGGGCATTAGAACCCCCAATCTCTTGTTGTCGAAGAACTAAAACTGGCTATATGATACCAGAAAAATAGGTTTTGTCAAACGCGGGCGGAGTATAGCGCGGGGAGTGCTTCTCGTCACACAAAAGCCCGCATAAGATGCGGGCTTTTGTGTGGTAACTTTTTTCTCCTCTAAATAGAATTACCCCTCGTCTTTCATCATTCCTTTAATCTGCTCGTGCAGTTCCGGCGTGTCTTCGTGGCCGTGCTTATTTACGGCGTGCTCCACTGCCGCCGGCAAGAGATGCTCTTCGCTGCCGCTCATAAAAAGATTGCACTGACTTTTACTCGGCATAAGCCGACAGTCTAATGATTTGCGTCCTTCCATAGAATTAAATTTTATCTAATTTTACGACCTTTAATTAGCAAAATTTGCTTGTGCGCGGGAGAGGACTCGAACCTCCAAGCCCTTGCGGGCACCACCCCCTCAAAGTGGCGTGTCTACCAATTTCACCACCCGCGCGCGCTCTACTATTTTGATTAAACTCCGAGTTTTTGTCTAATCTTTTTCTCGGGGAGATTGCGGAGATAATAAAGCTTAGCCCTCCTCACTCTCCTTTTTGGAGTAGTTAGAATCTCTAGTTTTTTGATGTTGGGGGAATAAATCGGATAAACCTTCTCAACGCCAATGTCAGCTAATTTAGCTCTCACGGTAAAAGTGGCCCCCGGTTCAGTGCCGTGCTTTCGCGCTAGAACAATCCCCTCAAAAAAGCCCTGCTTTTCGTGGACCTTGACTCTTGTGCCAGGCTTCAACTTTTTTAGTGTTTCTGCATCGATCATAGCTTTGAATTGCCAATCCAGTTTAGCGACTTCCTTAATGTTTTGCAACTTTTAGGTTTCGTAAAACCTCTTTTATGTCTGCCGGTAAGTCGGCAGCTAATTTTAATCGTTTACCCGGAGAAGGACTGAATTCCAATGAATAGGCATGGAGAAATTGGCGGTTAGCATTAGGAAGTCCGACTTCCTTAGATTTCTTGGGACCATAGAGTTTATCCCCTACTACCGAGTGACCGATGGAGGCGAGATGAACCCTAATTTGATGGGTACGGCCGGTAAGCGGTTTTATCTCTACCCAGCTGAAGTACGACTGTGACCCATTCGACAAGCTCAGGGCAAAGTGCTTCAGCACTTTGTATTCCGTAACTGCCGCTTTTTCAGATCGACCCTTAAAAACCGTGCGTTTGGTGGTGCCGGATCTTATCTTGATATCTTTTTCAATAATTCCTTTTTTAGGAGTCAGTTTACCGTAAACTAAAGCCCGGTAGGTCTTCTTAATAGCGCGAGTTTGAAAAAGATTTTTTAAATATTCAAAATATTTTTGATTTTTGGCTGTAAGGATAATGCCGGAGGTATCTCTATCCAGCCGGTGAACAATCCCCGGTCGATCCGAATCTCCAACTTTTTTCATTTCCGGATATCGCTTGAGAAGCCAGTTAACTAAAGTGGGCTCCTTGGAGCTAGCTGTTGGATGGACTAGCAACCCCGCCGGCTTATCAAGTGCCAGGAAGTTTTTGTCCTCGTAGATAACTCGCGGAGAGAGTGAATTTTCAATTTTCATTTCTCAATTTTCATTGAATTTTCAATGATTCAATTTACAAATACTTCTATTTTCTAGATTCTAGATTCTATTTTCTAACCGATGACTGGTTCATTCTTATTTATCCAATCAAGAACTTTATCGAGGCACTCCTTTGAATCCAAGACTTTACCCTTTTCCTTGAACGTCCCACCAGCGGCCCGATCATGCCCACCGCCAACCCCCATTCGCTCTGCTAGCTCACGGACATTGACGCTTCCGGGTAAAGATCTAAGGGAGATATTGCATTCCCCATTACTCTTCGGCCGTATAGTAAAACCCCAACTGAAACCCACGACGGACCTGATGAAGAAAACGGTGTAGAGTTCCGCCGCTTCGCCTATTTGTCTATCTGAAAGACTGTTGTCCTCAGCAAAAGTGCGACCTAGAAAACTTGCCTGGAGAGGAGGCCAATTATCAATCTTGTGATAGCTAGTATTTTTAATTAGCTCACCAAGAGCGGTTAAAATCTCCGGTTCAAGGGTGCGATAACGGGATTGTAGGGCGGCAATTTCTATCCCGCTTTCTTCTACTAATCTTTTTGCCGTAAGGAAAGTTTCTGTCTGGTCGGGCTTCAAATAAGAGAAATTGCCGGTGTCGCCGAGAATGCCCAAAAGAAAAATCTCGGCTAATGGCTTATTTATCGGGGCGTTCTTATAGAAGATAAGGTAAATAATCTCAGCGGTGGATGGAATTTGAGGAGCAATAAGAGCGAGATCAAATTTATCCGGCGGCGAGCTGTGATGGTCAATACAGATTTTCTTACCTGGGAATTCTTTCAGTTTGTCTGGCTTTGAGATGAAGCGGTGATAATTGCCTCCATCGAGTAATATAGCGAGGTCAAATTTATCAAGATAATCTGAAAGATCCGGCACAAACTGGATTTTTTCAAAATTCTCAAACGGCCGGAATCTATTATTTGGTTCGCCCGTATAGATGATTTGAATGTTTTTTCCCGGATATTTATCCGAAAGCAGGCGGTAAGTTGCGAGAGCAGAGGCAATCGCATCCTCGTCCGCTGACATATGGGCAGTGATGCAAATGCTTTTGGCTTCGTCAGTGAGCTTGAAAAAATCTGCTCTAAACTGGTCGGTAATTTCGGTGTAGTGCATAGAAACTATTATGTGGGCGATGCTGGGATCGAACCAGCGACCTCTTCCGTGTCGAGGAAGCATTCTACCACTGAACTAATCGCCCAAAACTTTCTATCAGCAGCGGATTTTAAATATAGCTCTCTTTTACGCGCCTCGTCAAAATCTTTAGTGGATACTATTTATATTGTATTGTATTGTATTATTTCAGTAATAGGTCGCAAGTAAAATTTAGCTATTTATGAATGTGAACAATCAAATAAAACTATTAACATTATCATTGCTGTTTATTTTCGTGGTTTTGGGAGTCAGTTTCTCTGTTCCCCATCTTGCCGCAGCTGATCATACTACTGCGCACACCATTCAACAGCTGCAGGAACAAGTCGAACAGTTGCAAGCGCGGATTAAACTTCTGCAGCAGCAGTTGGGCGGCACAAGTCCGACTGAGCCGGAACCGCCGTCAGTTCTTCCAGGGTGTCGTCCCGTGTTCTTGTACACTCTTTATCGCGGCGTAAACGACAAAGGAACTGGAGGAGAGGTGACGAAACTGCAGAAAATACTAGCCGAGGACCCAACCGTATATCCAGAAAGACTCATAACAGGATACTATGGTGAGCTTACCGAAAAAGCGGTGCAGCGCTGGCAAGCAAAGCAAGGGGTTATTTCTTCTGGAAGTCCTGCGACAACAGGTTATGGCATTGTAGGTCCACAAACACGCGCAAAAATAATTATCATATGTCCTCCACCAATACTCCCGACCGACAGACTTACTGTCCTTTCACCAAACGGTGGCGAAACATGGACAAAGGGAACGACGCAGACGATCACATGGCGAGACGGCGTGCTGTCACGCCCAGCTGGTGAGGTACTCTCTGGATCTCCCCCTCCCCCGGCGAGATACTACGACATCAAGTTAGCCCCTCGCTATCTGCGCATTGCGCCGTATCCGATTGTCAACAATGTATACGGTGGATACGGTACCTCATATAGATGGTCAGTAGGTGAGATCCCAGCAGGTAGGATCGCGCCCGATGGCCCATACACGATTCAAATTTGCCAAACCGGATCCACGATCTGTGACTCAAGTGATAACTACTTCACGATTGTAAGTGGGAATGCCAGTAATCTCCCTCCAACCATCAGCGGCGTTTCCGGCCCAAGCGTTCTTAAGGTTGGCGAGATTGGAAAGTGGGAAGTAAAAGCTTCTGATCCGGAACAGGGACCTCTTACATACTCGGTAGTCTGGGGGGATGAAGTTGCTGGTGTCGGTATTGCAGAGCGCGCGGTTCCTTCAGCAAGTGGAGTTGTAGCGCAAACCGCAACATTTACTCACGTCTATCCAAAAACTAGCACGTACACTCCCGCATTTACAGTCACGGACAATGGCGGTCTTTCTGCCCAAACAAGCGTTAGTGTTAGTGTAAGCGACGGAGTGGGCACAAACTCTCCTCCCGTCATCAACAGGATCTCCCAAATTCCCACTGATAACATCAAAGTCAATCAATCCGTTTTGTTCGGTTTGGGCGCGACTGACGCTGACGGCGACAATCTCTCGTGGTCAATATCGTGGGGTGATGGAACCGGAGTTGCAGGAGCGTGTCAATCGCCAAATCCGCAGAACAAACAAGTATGGACTTTCAATGCATCTCACGCATGGGCAAATGCAGGAACGTACACAGTAAAAGCAACAGTAAGCGACTGCCGAGGCGGGAGTGATGAGCATGTGTTCACGGTAGACGTAGACAGCTCTCTTCAATCATCTATCACTGTCCTTTCACCGAACGGTGGAGAAACTTGGACAAAAGGCACAACACAAACAATCAAATGGTACGACAGCACGCCCATTCCGCCATGCCCAGTTGGGACATACTGTATAAGAATAATGCCTGCGCCGAGATACTATGACATCAAGTTAATTCCTAACTATCCGACGGCGTACACGGGCGTCTATCCTCCTCCCAGGTACCCTATTGCAGGACCGTATACGATTGCAAAAGGCGTGAGAGGCGTGTCTGATTCTTCGTACAGCTGGTCGGTAGGTGAGTATTTGGAAGCTCTCGGCACTGGAACTGGTGGTGTTGCTCCTGATGGTTCGTACACGGTTCAAGTTTGTCAAACCCAAACCGCTTCGAAAAATTGCGACTCAAGCGATAGTCCTTTCAGGATTGTATTGGGAGCCGGTTCTTAGACGGAGCAGGGCGCTGCTTAATAAATGGCCTCCGAAAAACCGAAAAGTATGGTTTTGGTGGGCGCGGTAGGGATCGAACCTACGACTTCTATCTTATCAGGATAGCGTTCTACCACTGAACTACGCGCCCCCGTAAAATTCGCTCCGCTCACCACGGGGCAGGCCTACTCTATCCCAAGTGATTCAAAACCCTCTGAATCAAATTTGATTATTGCGCCGTTATCTTGGCCTGGGGCGAGCGCCGAGAAGATATTATTACTCAAAAATCCAATGAAGTAAATAATGCCTCCGATGGTAAAGATAAGAAGCACTACCCCGATAATGAGGAAAGTTATATCTTGAGATAATTTTTTCATTCGTTAAATAGAATCTTTCCCCCGAGCGTAGAGCTAAACTTATTCTCCTGGCGCACCATGTCCAGGGAGCTGATTCTCACAAAAGGATACCTTGATTCAACTTGATTAATAAAGCTTCCCACTTCATATTCGCCGCCCTGGAGTTTAAGCTCAAAATTAATGCTCCCTAAATTATCTTCCTTCGGGTTCTCACTGCCAAAGGTGAAGCTAACGGCAAGATTGTTATTGCTGGCTAATTGCTCCAGCTCGCGCCGAACGGAGAAAAGTTCATCTCGCTGGGGAACGATCTGTCTCAATTTAGCTAGATCTGGCTCAGCTAGTTTGGCTTCTTCCCTTAGTCGAGCCAAGTCATTTAGCTGTTGGACTCGGGTTTTTAAACCGTCTTTCGCGGATTTGATATTGCCCGCTTGGCTCTGAACGTCTCGACCAACAAGAAACAAGAGTGAGAGGAGAGCTACAGTAATTCCGGCGGCGACGGCGACACTAATTGTGAGGCGTTTTCTAAAGTCGCGAGTCATTAATTACAGTTATGATATATTAAAAGCATCCCGATTGCCACTCACTTATAATGGACTCGACAAGCTCACCATGAAATGAATTTCCAAACTATTGATATCAATAATGAGGACTATCCGTCTCTTCTGAAAGAGATCCAGAATCCGCCGAAGCAAATTCATCTTCGTGGGATGCTTCCCGGAAGCGCAATTCCGGCGGTTGCCATTGTGGGCACCAGAAAAGCCACCGCCGCTGGGATAGGAATGGCTGAAGAGATAGCGGCAAGACTCGCAAGGCAAGGCATCACTATAGTAAGCGGGCTGGCGATGGGGATTGATACTGCCGCTCATCGGGGAGCGCTTAGCATAGGAGGTAGAACGATAGCAGTTTTAGGCAACGGGATTAACGAAATTTATCCGGCCCAAAACGAAAAGGTAGCCGAAGAGATTCTCAAAACCGGCGGAGCCATTATCTCGGAATATCCGCCAGGTGAGCCTTCATTTAAGCAGAATTTTATTCACCGTAACCGAATTATAAGCGGGCTGTCGGTAGCGGTCGTAGTTATCGAAGCCCCGACTAAATCCGGGGCGCTCGCAACGGCTGGCTTTGCCGCCGAGCAGGGACGAAGTGTCTTTGTCCTTCCCGGGCCGGTAACTCATCCTAATTACGTTGGTTCTCATGCCCTTATAAGAGATGGAGCAATTTTGATTGCAAAAGCGGCGGATATTCTCGAAGATCTTGGATTATTGCAAGAAACAGGAATGGAGGAGCTAGGAATTAAAAATGAGGATCTAGAGCTACGGCTCGACGGTAACGAGGGATTAATTTTCAAAGTTATAAAGGAGGTTGGCGGGCCCATTTATATTGACAGAATTGCTTCCTTGGCTAAGCTTGAACCCCAAGTAGTGAACCAGACACTTACTGTTCTATTACTTAAAGGGTTAATTAGGGAAGCGAGCGGGAAATATGAAATTAATTATCGTTGAGAGTCCTACAAAAGCTAAAACCATATCTAAGTACCTAGGTAAAGGATACGAGGTCCGCGCAAGCGTTGGCCACGTTCGTGACTTGCCAAAGAGTAATAAAAAAGCGATTGATATCTCCGGCGGATTTATCCCCCACTATGAGATTGCTAAAGGTAAAGAAAAAATTATAGAGGATCTAAAGAGGGCAGCTAAAAATGCGAGTGAGATTTTACTAACTACTGACCCTGACCGCGAAGGTGAAGCAATTGCCTGGCACATCACTCAAGTCTTGGGACTTGAGAAATCAAAAATTAAAAATCAAAATGTAAAATTACCGATTATCAAGCGGCTGGTAATTCATGAGATTACCAAGAAAGCAATTGAGGAGGCGCTGAAAAACCCTCGGGATATTGACGAGAATTTGAGAAAGGCGCAGGAAGCGCGCCGAGTGCTTGATCGCCTGGTTGGCTATGAGTTAAGCGAGCTTATTTGGAAGAAAGTAAGGTATGGGCTATCTGCCGGAAGAGTTCAGTCGCCGGCGCTTAGAATCCTTGCTGAGCGGGAGCGGGAAATACGCGCATTTGTGCCAGAGGATTATTGGGTGATCGCCGGTGAATTTAAAACCGATGAAGGGCATGCTTTGCTTTTAACTTGCGAAGAGAGGCCGACGAGCGAAAAAGAAGCGGAGAGGATTTTAAAGGAGGCGAGGGAGAATAAATGGAGAATAATTGAAGTTAAGCAGACGGAGGCGGAACGAAATCCTCGTCCTCCATTCATTACCTCGACTCTTCAACAAGCGGCGAGTTCCCGCTTGGGATTCTCTCCCGCTCGAACGATGGTCATTGCCCAAAAGCTTTATGAACAGGGACTCATTAGTTATATGAGAACCGACAGCTTTAATATCAGTTCCGACGCCGTGCATGAAATTCACCAAGAGATAGCGAGTGCTTTCGGTAAAGAATATCTACTCCCCCGCCGCTACACTACCAAAAGTAAAGTGGCACAGGAAGCGCACGAAGCCATTCGGCCAACGGATATCAGTAAAAAGGGGGCCGGCGCAAGGAGCGATGAAATAAAACTTTATGAGCTTATTTGGCAGAGGACAATCGCTTCGCAGATGGCAGCAGCCAAAATTTTGAGAACCAAAATATCGGCCAACGTTGATTCGTCGGACCACGGGGCAAGCATTCCTGACTTTTCTACTACTGGGAATATTATTGTCTTTCCGGGATGGCTAGCATCTGACCCGCAAGCTCGAGGAGAAGAAGTTGAGCTCCCCCGCGTAAAAGAGAGGGAAATCATTACCCTCGTTCGGTTAGACGATGAAAAAAAGCAAACCGAGCCGCCGCCAAGATATAGTGAGGCCGGTTTAGTGAAAGAGCTGGAAAAAAGAGGAATTGGCAGGCCGAGCACCTATGCCGCGATAATCAAAACTATCTTTGACCGCGGATACGTAGAAAAAATCAGCCGATCCCTGAAACCGACTGACACCGGAGAAGTCGTGAGCGATTTTCTAGAGCAAAACTTTGCTAAGTATATTAGTGATTCATTTACTGCCGAGATGGAAGATGAACTTGATGAAATTGCCCAAGGCAAAAGAGAGTATGTTGCTACTCTTAAAAGCTTTTACGGACCGTTCTCTAAAGAGGTAAAAGCGAAAGAAAAGCTGGAGAAAGCAACTAATCTAGGGGAGGCAGATCCAGAATTCAAATGTCCTATTTGCGGGTCGGGAATGGTCATTAAGCTCGGCAGAGCCGGAAAATTCTTGAGCTGTAAGAAGTTTCCCGAGTGCGCCGGCGCGCGAACGTTTGATGGCCGGGAGCTTGAAGGTCCCAAAGAAACTGGGGAGGCCTGCCCCGAGTGTGGCGGAAAATTAGTAGAGCGGGAAGGACGATATGGAAAATTTATTTCTTGCAGTAATTATCCGAAGTGTAAATACATTAAGAAAGATGGGGCTGAAGCTCTCAAATCAAGCACGGGCGTGAAGTGTCCCAAGTGCGGTCCGCCAGCTGGCGGAGGAGAGATGGTTGAAAAGAGAGGACGCTACGGAGTTTTTTATAGCTGCTCTAATTACCCTCAATGCAAATACGCGATTAAGGCAAAGCCAACCGGAAATATCTGCGAGCTTTGTGGCTCTTTAATGATGGAGGGGACAAAAACTATCCCTGAGAGGTGCAGTGATAAAACTTGTCCTAATCATAGACCCGACCGTCGGTCATGACGGGCTAGGGCCCTAATCATAATCCTCACAAACTAGAAAATAGAAAGTAGGAAGTAGAATCTAGAAGGATTTGACGGTTTCTTCTATTTTCTATTTACTACTTACTAGATTCTAGGATTTATGAAGACGGCTACACTTCTCACGTCGAAAAGCGACTTGGTCCAGAGAGCTTATGCTTTTGCCGAAAAAGCGCATGCGGGACAGAAACGGAAAAGCGGCGAGCCCTATTTTAATCATTGTTTGAAGACAGCCGAGGAGTTGGCTAGATGGAAGCTTGACGAGACGACCATCGCGGCGGGGCTTTTGCATGACGTTATTGAAAATACGGACTACACCGCCGAAGACGTTGAGCAGGAATTTGGTCCAGATATCAAACGCCTAGTGGAGGGGGTGACAAAATTGGGAACGGTAAAATATCGCGGAGTAGAGACCCAGGTTGAGAATCTAAGAAAACTAATCCTCGCGATGGCGGAGGACATTCGGGTAATCCTGATTAAACTGGCTGATCGACTCCATAACATGCGGACATTAAACGCCCTTCCGCCGACGAAACAAAAAAGAATTGCTTTAGAGACAATGGAAATCTACGCTCCCCTTGCCTACCGGTTGGGGATGCAAAAGCTAAGCGGTCAATTGGAAGACTTATCTTTTCCCTACGTTTATCCGACAGAGTATCGCTGGCTTCTTGCAAACATTAAGGGACGTTATGAAAAACGAGAGGCCTTCTTAATGAAAATCCGGCCGCTGGTCCTAAAAGCTCTCAAGGAAAATGGGATTGAGCCTGTAGCGCTTGATTTTCGAGCCAAACGTTATACCAGTCTCTATAAAAAATTACTCCGCTACGAGATGGATATTGATAAAATTCACGACCTGGTTGCCTTTCGAATTATCGTCAAAACAATTGAGGATTGCTATGCGGCACTGGGGGTGATTCACAATCTCTGGCCGCCGGTTCCGGGGCGGATTAAGGATTACATCGCGATGCCGAAACCCAACGGTTATCGCAGTATTCACACCACAATAATTTGCACCGAAGGGGAATTTGTTGAGTTTCAGATCAGAACCGAACAAATCCACCAAGAGGTGGAAAACGGGATTGCCGCTCACTGGGCTTATGTTGAAACCAAGGGAACAAAAAATTATTCGAGACGGCTCGCAACCCTTGCCACTAATAAGGAAATTGCCTGGGTGGAACAGCTTCGCGCCTGGCAAAAACAGTTCACTGACCCCAAAGAGTTTATTGACTCGCTAAAAATTGATTTTTTGAAGGACAGGATTTTCGCCATTACCCCAAAAGGCGAGGTAATCGATTTACCTCAAGAAGCGACGCCGGTTGATTTTGCTTATCATATTCATAGCGACATTGGCAACGAGTGCATTGGGGCAAAGGTGAACGGCAAGATTGTTCCTTTGGATTATGAGCTTCACTCAAGCGACATCGTGGAAATTATTACCCAGAAAAACAAAAAACCATCTTCTTCCTGGCTCGAATTTGTAAAAACCGCAACCGCGAAAGGCCATATTAGAGAAGCTTTAAGAAAATCCGGTCTGCAAGGCAGAATCTTATCCGAAAAGCGCAAAAAGCAAACGGAGTTAAAAATTACAGCCGCTCATCAATTTGGCTTAATGAAAAAGATCTCGGGTATACTTTCCCGTTCTCACGTTAATATTATAAGCATGGATTCCACCGCCTCGCGGCGAAGAGGGCACTTTTACCTAATCAAGATAAGATGCGACACAAGCGATAAAGATAAAATTTTAAAGATTATCCTTAAACTTAAAGAGCTAAAAGAGATTAAAGAAATTGACTCTCGTTTTGTTTAAATTTGGCTAGAATTCCTTCAAGCTCTTCTTTGGAATAGAAGTTAATTGTCAGTTTTCCTCCTTCGCCATCACGCTTAAGCTCCACTGGAGCCCCTAGCGCTGTTTCCAGCTGTTCTTTCAGGGCTAGAAGTTCAGGGTCAATATTGGCATTCTCCCTGGCTGGTCTGCCTTTCCATTGTCTTACCCTTGAACTAATTTCTCTTACGGTGAGACTGCCGACGAGAACTTCTTGGAAAAGTTTTTCTCTTTGGGCAACGTCATCTACCGAGAGCAGAAGTCGGGCCTGGCTCTCGCTTACAGTTCCTTTGGCTACTGCCTCTTGCATCTCCGATGGCAAGCTCAGCAAGCGGACGCTATTAGCCACTGTTTCGCGGCTTTTACCGAGACGAGTGGCGATTTCTCTTTGGGTTAATTTAAATTCCTCCTGAAGTCGGGCCACGGCTCTTGCGAACTCAATCGGGTTTAGGTTAGCTCGCTGGACGTTTTCTGTAACGGCAAGTTCCAACTTTTCATAATCTCGCGGAACCTGCCTTATAATTGCCGGCACACTCCGGAGACCGACTATTTTAGAAGCCATTAGTCGCCTTTCTCCGGCTACAAGTTCATACTCTACGTCCCAGCCACGCTCTGATTCTTTCTCACTTTTAGTGACTATTAATGGCTGAATGACGCCGAATTCTCTAATGGAATTGGCTAGCTCTTGCAATCCTTGCGCGTCAAAATCACGGCGGGGTTGGTGAGGGTTGGGCTTAATTTTGTCTGTTTCAATTTGGAAGATAATTCCCTTAGCGGCTTCTTCGGGAGCAGATACTCCCCTATCGGAACCAGAATAATTTTGCTCCAGCGGCAAAATTTTCTTCTCCCTCGGTTCACTGGTCCCGACGTTACGGTCGGGAACCAAGCCCAGTGAACCTGCGGGATGTTCCGTACGGGAAGTATCTGCTCCCAACGGTTGAATTTCTTCACCCCCTATTTGGCTCTGGTTCTCCGATAAAGGATTATTTCCCAAATCGTTTTTGGGTTCGTTGGTGGGTTCACCCTGAACTTTGTCGCCCCTCGACTCTGCTCGGGGCGACCCTGAACTTGTTGAAGGGTCGAAGGGTTCACGGGGTGGTATAAGAGATTCTAGTCCTCTGCCTAAAGTCATTATCTCAATTCTACTACAAATTCTTACTACTTACTTTTTAAACCCTTCCTTAGAATGCGTTGCTCAAATTCCCCCAGTGTCATAAGTGTTCTCACATCTTTCACTCTATCTATAAATAATATTCCGTTTAGATGATCTATTTCGTGCTGAAAAACTCTCGCTTGAAAATCTTTTAGATCTAAAGTTTGCTTCTTTCCTAGCTCGTTTAGATATTTTACTTTTATTAATTTGTTTCTTGGTACCAGTCCTCTCACTGCGGGAAAACTTAAGCACCCCTCCCAATCATGAATTCTTACTCTTGAATAATGAATTATCTGGGGATTTATAATGACGGTTAATTTTAAAGGTGTGATTTGGGGCCTGATTTTAGTTTTCTTGATTTCAATGACTGCAAGCTGAATGGATCTCCCAATCTGCGGAGCAGCCAAGCCTACTCCAGATTCCTTCCTTGTAGTGAGGACCATTTGTTTGATAAGCCTCTGAAAACCGGCTTTTTTTATTTCACTAATTTTAACTTTCCTGGCTTTCCTTCTTAGTATCGGATTGCCAAAATATGTAAGCGGCAGCGATTTGATTTTAGGCATTGAAATTGCCCAACTCTCTAGTTGGAATCTGATATTGAGATTCGAGCTCAATCAACTCTTGCGCCAAACGACGGTAGGCCAAGGCGCCTGGAGAGTACGGTTGATAAAGAATAATTGGCCTGCTATAGCTGGGGGCTTCAGCCAAAGCCACTGAACGGGGAACCTCGACTTTAAATACTCGGTGCGGAAAGTGGCGCCGAAGATTTTTATTAACATCACGAGAGAGACGCTCCCTCTTGTCATAAAGCGTGATGACGGCGCCGGTAATGGATAATGGGTGTCTAAGATTCTCGCGAATGAGGTGAATGGTCTGGAGAAGTTGGCCCAATCCTTCGAGGCCATAATATTCGGCCTGAACCGGAATTAAAACTTCGTCGGCAGCCACTAAGCCGTTTACAGTAAGGAGACTAAGCGAGGGGGGCAAATCGATAAGAATATAATCATAATGATGTCGGAGTTCGTTAATAAATTTACGCAAGTAATATTCGCGCTCCGGCAGGTTAACCAACTCAATAATGGCTCCGGAGAGATCGGGCGAGGAGGGAATAAAGTGATAATTTAGAATGGCGCTTGGCCTAACCAGCTCCTCGTAATGAGAATGGTTTAAAATACCGTGGTAAATATTTTTGGGGAAATTTCGCTCGTAAGTAAGGGCTGAAGTGGCATTAGCTTGGGGGTCAAAATCAATAAGAAGCGCGCGCCGACCAAGGGCAGCTAAATAAGCTGACAGATTAACACTGGTGGTAGTCTTTCCCACTCCCCCTTTCTGGTTGCAAACTGCAATTACCCGAGCCATTTGGTTCCTCTTCACAATACACTTGGATTTATCTAAACTCAACGGAAGCCCAGGTGGCGGAACTGGTAGACGCGCAGGACTCAAAATCCTGTATCCGCAAGGATGTGAGAGTTCGAGTCTCTCCCTGGGCACTACGTTCTAATCTTATAGCCAATCGAGAAAAGATAGACGGTGAAGATTGTTAGGGCGGCTGTAAGAAGAGCAAGGAAGCCCAAAGCGGCCCAAGGGTTCACGTCGCTTACGCCATAGAAGCCGTAACGCATACCGCTAATCATATAAAGCAAGGGATTGAAATGAGAGATCTGCTGGAATAGGGGCGGCAGCATTTTGATTGAATAAAAAATACCTCCTAGGAAACTTAATGGCATTAAAAGGAAAGTCGGGATGAAGCTTACTTGTTCAAAGTTTTCTGCCCAAATACCGACGATAAGACCAAGTAAGGAAAAGACGAAAGCTACTAAAATGGTAATTGTAAGAAGGTAAAAGGGATGTTGAATCTCAAAAGGCAGGAAAAAGAGGGCAGTCGCGTAAATAAGAAGTGCCGTGAGAACGCTTCTTATAACCGAGGAAAGGGTGAAGCCGAGAATAATTTCTAAATGAGATAGGGGCGTTACTAAGATATCTGAAAGGGTGTTCATAAGCTTTGCCATCATAAAGCCGGAGGAAATGCCGCCGAAAGCGGTGGTAATCAAATTCATCATTACAAGCCCCGGCATAATAAATTGAATGTAAGGAAGACCATCAATCTCGCCCACAAATCGACCAACGGAAAGACCAAAAACAGTGAAATAAAGAAGAGTGGTAACGATGGGCGATCCTAGAGTCTGGAAAGGGACGCGGAGAAAACGCATTAACTCCTTTCTGGTAAGAGTAATTAAACCGATGGTGTTCACCGGGCAGTAGAAGTTCGATTATTTAAATAAGAATCGGCCTTTCTGCGCACTTTATAGTATTTCCAGGATTGTTTTTTCACCATGATGTATCTTGCCGCGAAGCGATCGAATTTTCACTGCCCGGTTCATCCTTCTACTACCACCTTTTCTTGAACAACTTCAAGATAAATATCGTGCAGTTTACTGCCGTGTTTTATCAAATCCTTTTTGCTCTCCACGAGCACAATCTGGCCATGGTTAATGATGGCGACCCGATCGGCTAATTCTTCGGCCTCTTCCAAATAATGAGTGGTGAGAATAATCGTTTTACCCTGGTCGCGGAGAGATTTCACCAGATTCCAGAGATTGGCGCGAAGCTCCACATCCACCCCGGCGGTCGGCTCGTCCAAAAAAATAATTTTCGGATTGTGAACTAAAGCCTTGGCGATCATCACCCGCCGCTTCATGCCTCCGGAAAGGGTTCGTCCGCCTTGATTGCGCTTTTCCCACAAACTCACCTTTTTCAAGATATCCTCCACTTGATCGTCAGGATTGGGAACGCCGAAATAGCCGGCCTGCAGCCTAACTATTTCCCGAACTTTAAAGAAAGGGTCGTTATTGAGTTCTTGCTGGACAAGGCCAATCTTAGAACGAGTAAAGCGGTAATCTTTCTCAACATCCCGCCCTAAAACCGAAACCTCGCCTGAAGTCTTTCGAGTGAGGCCGGCGATAATATTAATGAGAGTGGTCTTGCCGGCACCATTTGGCCCTAAAAGACCAAAAATCTCACCTTTATGAATGCTAAGATCAATGTTTTGGAGCGCCTGAAAACCGTTAGCGTAAACCTTATTAAGATTTTTGATTTTGATAACTGGCTTGTTTTCCATCTAAAGTAAAACCTTTTAGTTTTAATAAATAGTAAGTAATAAAAAAACTCAAGGCGCCGACCAATATTCCTCCTAAAATATCGCTTGGCCAGTGGACGCCCACTGCCACCCGACCTAGACCGATTAGGATGCTGCCCACAAAGAACCAAACTCCGGCTCGCCGATTAATTAACCAAACAGCTAAAACAACTGAGAAAAAGGCCATATGGCCGGAGGGGAAAGAACTAGTGGCGGCGTGATAAATAAGCGGTTCAAAGTCCATGGCGACAAAGGGGCGGGGATGGTGATAATAAAACTGGATAAGTTCCGTAAAAATTCCGCGAGATAAGATGATGGAGATAGTGACCAAGGCGGCGAAATAGGCACGGCGACGCCAGTTCTTCTCTTTCAAAATGAGGATTACGGCAGCAATAGCTAAAATAAAAATGAGATATTCGGCTAGGAATACTAAAAACCAGTCAAGGAGCTGGTTTTTATCGGCTAAGTTATAGAGCCAGGAAAAAATCTGCTGATCCATCACCGTCTAACATAGGGTAAAAGCCCCATAAACCGGGCACGCTTCACGGCTCTTGCCAACCGGCGCTGGTGCTTAGCGCAAGTGCCGGTGTGAATCGGGTCAATAATTTTGGCTTGACTGGAAGTGAATCGATTTATTAAATCGGTTTCCTTGTAATCAATATCCGCTACATTCTGCGAACAGAAAAAACATTGCTTTTTTCTCTTAGCACTCATCCTAAAACGGTAGGTCTTCCGGATTAATATTTTCGGAATCTAAATCGATTACCGGCATTTCCTCTTTCTTCGCCTCATCCACTCCTTCACTTTTAGCTGTCGGAGCGGTAGATCCGGTTTTAGGCCCTAGCTGAATCCGTTCGGCTACAATTTCCGTCGTTTTTCTAGTTTGACCGTCTTTTCCTTCCCAAGAACGGGTCTGGAGACGACCTTCAACCAAGATCAAACTGCCCTTTTTTAAAAACTGATTAACAATTTCAGCTTGTCTGCCCCAGGCAACTACATTGTGAAACTCCGTCTCTTCTCTGCGCTCACCGTTTTTATCTCTCCAGACTCGATTGGTAGCGACTGAAAAAGAAACAACATTGGTGCCCGAAGGAGTAGTCCTCAAATCCGGGTCAGCAGTTAATCTTCCGGCTATAAGTACTTTGTTTAAGTTCATAATTTTACTTCTAGATTCTATTTTCTAAATTCTATTGCTTTAGTATCTCTTCTAACTTTTCTTCGAGCAAGTCATTGGAAACTGCCACTTCCGGTTTCTCGCTGAATTCAACATTCGGTTTAATCGCTCTCTTCTCGGGCCTCACGGATTCGGTGCCCAATCTTTGGCTCCTTTCCTTGGTAAATGGCGGAGTGACGATAAGAAACCGGATAATTTGGCTGTTAAGCTTTAGGGCATTATTCAGATCACCTATTACCCCGGGGTCAACTTTGAAATGAATGTAGCCGAAGTAAGCTGAAAGTAGATGCTGGACGAGATAAGCTAGTTTGATGCCCTTTGTTTCCCCTTCAAATAAAATTTCGGCCTCGTATCGTTTAAGATGGCTAACTAGGGCGCTAGTTCCTTCTTCGTCTTTTACGAGATATCCGATTTCATATGATTTTCCTTCCATAGCTTCAAGTGAGAGTAACAAAATTAAGTTTGGAGCACAACTTTCTCCTCTTTGGCTTCTTCTTTAGCTTCTTCTACCTCCTTGCCCTCCGCATCTGCCTCACTAACAACATCTTGGCGGAAAGCGGTGCCTACCGGAACCAGGCGGCCGATAATGACATTCTCTTTTAGCCCGATTAAGTGATCGATCCTCCCTTCTGAAGCAGCCCTAATAAGAACTCTTGTGGTCTCAATGAACGAGGCGGGTGCCAAAAAGCCGTCAGCCAATAGCGCCGCTCTCGTGATGCCCAACATTAATTCCTCGGCTTTAGCATGGGCCTTACCCTTTGCTTCCATCCTTTCGTTCATTTCCCTCAAACCTGATTTATCAACCACCTCACCCAGAACAAGATCAGTATCACCCGAATCAGTAATCTTCAGTCGATTGAACATTTGCCTAATAATCACTTCCATATGCTTGTCATTAACGGTTGCCCCTTCGCCGCGATAAATCCTTTGAGTCTCTCTAATGAGATAGCGAGCGGCTTCAACCTTGCCTTTCAGGGCAAAGATCTCTTTCGGATCAAGGTGTCCCTCGGTCATGGGGTCGCCGGGCATTACCTTACTGCCGAGGTCAATCAGAATATCCATTCCTTTTAGGACCGGGTATTCAACTATTTTATTTTTCTTACGGGAATCAGCACTCTTAACATGAATTACCTTAAGGGAACCGCTATCCTCAATCTTAACAACTGTCCCTTCGACTGAAGAAAGAACCCCCTTTCGCTTGGGAGTGCGGTTTTCAAACAACTCTTCGACTCTTGGAAGACCGGCGGTAATATCTCGACCGGCAACTCCTCCAGTGTGGAAGGTTCTCAATGTTAGCTGGGTACCGAGCTCACCGATTGATTGGGCGGCAATGATGCCGACCGCTTCTCCAAGTTTAATTGGCTCATTTCGTCCCAAATCAAGCCCGTAGCACTTAGAACAAATTCCGTAGAGGGTTTTGCAGGTAATGGGCGAGCGGACTTCGGCCATCGAGAGGTCAGATTTTTGAATAGCGTTTGCGGCCTCGGCGCTGATTATCTCTCCTGCTTTTACGACCACTTTCCGACCGACTTTAACGTCCTTCAAGGTAATTCGGGAAGTCAGCCGTTCGGCAAAACGATATCCAAAGTCAGCGCCGTCCTCTCGATAAATGGCTAATCCCTGCTTCGTGCGGCAATTCTCCTGTCTAATAATCACGTCCTGAGCTGTATCAATCAATCGACGAGTTAGGTATCCCGCCTCCGCCGTCCGGAGAGCAGTATCTACCAAACCCTTTCTTGAACCGTGAGTGGAGATAAAATACTCAAGATTAGTGTGACCCTCCTTAAGTGAGCTTCGAATTGGGAGATCGATAATTTCTCCCTTGGGGTTAATAATCGTTCCTCTCATGCCAGCCATCTGGGAGGGCTGCGACCAAGATCCTCGTGCCCCCGAGCTGATAATCATATGAACGGGATTATCCTCGCTGAGTTTTGTTGGGATCAATTTGTCGATTTTGCTCTTAGTGTCGTGCCAAACCTCGATGACTCGCTCCTTTCTCTCGCGCTCCGTTAAGAGCCCCTCGTCATATTGCCCCCTGATCAGCGAAACCTGTCTTTCGGCGTCAGCAATAATTCCTTTTTTTTCTTCAGGAACAATGAGGTCGTCAAATCCTAAACTAATACCCGAGATGGTGGCGTAAAAGAAACCTAATTCTTTAATCTTATCCAGAGTCTCGGCCGCCACTTCCGAGCCAAATTGACTGATCAGGCGACCGACTAAGGCGGTGAGTGATTTTTTATTAAGGGTTTCGTTGATGAATTCGAATCCTTTCGGCAGGACGTCGTTAAAAATCATCCGACCGTAAGTGGTCTCCTGCCCCTTTATCTTAATCGGGGCATGGAGCCCTAGGTAATCGTTCTCGTAGGCCAGCCGAGCTTCTTCTTGGCTGCTCATAGTTCGGCCAACGTCTTTATCCTTGGGATTAACTCTTGTCAGGTAGTAGCAACCGAGAACCATATCCAGGGTGGGGACCGTCACTGCCTCACCCGAGGCCGGCTTCAAGAGATTGAATGTTGAGAGCATCAAGTGGCTGGACTCGTACTGGGCTTCCGGAGATAAGGGTAGGTGAACCGCCATCTGGTCGCCGTCGAAGTCAGCGTTGAAGGCGCTCGTTACCATCGGGGAAATCTGGATGACCAGGTCCTCGATTAATACCGGACGGAAAGCCTGAACGCTTAAGCGGTGAAGAGTAGGAGCCCGGTTTAAAAGGACTTTTTTGTCAGCGATTATTTCTTCTAAAATCTCCCAAATCTCCGGCGGGGCCTGATCAATCAAGCGATTGGAATTTTTGATGTTATAGGCCAATCCCCGTTCAATCACTTTATTGATGACGAAGGGTCGGAAAAGCTCCAAGGCCATTCGCTTGGGAATACCACATTGGTCAAGCCGCAGATGAGGCCCGACAACGATGACTGACCTGCCGGAGTAATCAACCCTTTTGCCCAAAAGATTTTGGCGGAAACGACCCTGCTTACCGCGGAGCATGTCGGCCAGCGAGCGAGCTGGCCTACGTCCCCGAGTGACTTGTTTGGCTTTGGCATTGTCAATTAAAATATCGACCGCCTCTTGAAGCATTCGTTTTTCGTTGATGATAATGACATCCGGCGCTCTCAACTCCATTAAGCGCTTCAAGCGATTATTACGATTAATCACCCGGCGATAGAGATCATTTAGGTCTGAAGTGGCATAGCGCCCGCCGTCGAGAGCCACCATCGGTCGCAGGTCGGGCGGGAGAATCGGCAAAACAGTCATGACCATCCACTCGGGCCGGATGCTATTAACGAGCATGGACTTTAAGAGCTTCAGTTGCCTCAAGAGCTTTTTAACGCGGGTAGCATCTTTTGCAGTGGAGAGTTCCTCTTCAATCCCTCGGATAATCTGCTTTAAATCCAGATTGGCGAGCACTTGCCTTATACCATCGCCTCCTGCTCCAACGGTGAAGATGTGGCCGAATCTTTTTCCAAAGTGAGCGAACTCATGCTCGGTTAAGGCTTTGCCGGGACGCAGACGGTTTAAAAAATCTTTGGCCTCGCCGACAGCTGCTTCTAGCTCACCCCCACTTTCTTTCTCGCGGGTCTTAAATTCTTTCAAAACATCACTCAGGGCTTCCTTACGCTTTGCCTCGTCCACGCCGGTAACAATATAGGCGGCGTAATAAACAACTTTCTCAAGATTCTTTAGCGGCTCATCTAAAATTAAGCCGATGACCGAGGGAACGCTTCGGAGAAACCAGGTGTGCACTACCGGTGTGGCGAGGGCAATGTGGCCCATTCTTTCCCGACGAACGATTGACCGAGTGACCTCCACGCCACACTTATCGCAGAGGACACCTTTGTATCTTATCTTTCGGTATTTGCCGCAGTAGCACTCCCAGTCCTTGGTTGGGCCGAAAATTCGCTCGGAGAAGAGGCCGTCTTTTTCCGGTCTTTGAGTCCGATAGTTGATAGTTTCCGGCTTGATCACCTCTCCATAGGACCAGGAGAGAATGTCGTCCGGTGAAGCAATTCTAATTTTTAGAGCTGTGAAATCTGGATCCTTATTCATCTTGAATATTTTTTCTTCGTCTTTGGGCTTCCGACTCCTCCTCTCTTAGTGGTTCAACCGATAACCCGAGGGCTTTTAATTCATTCACCATCACGTTGAAAGAGGCAGGAAGATTCTCTCGTCGAACCCTCTCACCTCTAACAATTGCTTCATAAACTGCCGAGCGCCCGACAACATCATCTGATTTGACGGTGAGCATCTCTTGAAGGGTATGAGCTGCGCCGTATCCTTCGAGTGCCCAAACTTCCATTTCTCCGAATCGCTGACCGCCGAGTTGCGCCTTACCGCCAAGCGGTTGCTGGGTAATAAGGGAGTAGGGTCCGATGGAACGCATGTGGATTTTATCAGCCACCAAGTGATTTAATTTCATTAAGTAAATAACCCCAACGGCCACTTTTCCTTTAAATGCTTCGCCAGTTCGACCATCGTAGAGAGTCACCTTACCACTCTCCGGTAAGCCGGCTTTTTTTAGCTCGGTTTTAATTTGTTCTTCGGTGGCGCCGGCAAAAACGGGGGTGCAAGCCCGGTAGCCTAATTTTTTAGCTGCCCAACCGAGATGGGTCTCAAATAATTGACCCAGATTCATTCGAGAGATTACCCCTAAAGGATTCAAGATCACATCAACCGGAGTGCCGTCTTCGAGATACGGCATGTCTTCAACCGGCCGAACTTGAGACACTACACCTTTATTGCCATGGCGACCGGCAATCTTGTCGCCGGCCTGGATGTTGCGAACGGTTGCTACTTGGACGTAAATCCGGGAGATCACTCCTGGATCAAGCTTGTCGCCTTTTTCCCGAGAGAAGATTTTTACTCCCACTATTCGGCCGAGTTTACCGTGAGGCAGTTCAAGAGAACTGTCTTTTACATCCCTTGCCTTCTCACCAAAGATGGCTCGCAGGAGCCGCTCTTCAGGAGTGAGCTCACTCTCACCCTTAGGAGAAATTTTTCCGACTAGAATGTCACCGCCTTTCACTTCGGCTCCGATCCTGATGATGCCATCCTCATCCAAATTTCTTAGCTTATCTTCCGAAACGTTAGGAATGTCCGGAGTGGTAAGTTCAGGACCGAGCTTGGTGTCGCGAACGTCAACTTGAAATTCGCTAATGTGAATTGAGCTGTAAATGGCATCACGCTGAATTTTCTCGGAGAAAATAATGGCATCTTCAAAATTGGCTCCTTCCCAAGAGGCAAAAGCAACTACTAGATTCTGGCCCAGGGCGAGAGCGCCGTCATCGGTTGATTGGCCGTCGGCCAGAACATCACCCTTTTTTACTTTATCTCCCTTCTTGACCAGTGGTCGATGGGAAATGGCAATGTATTGATTGGACATTTTAAACTTGTCCAGAGCGAAGCGGTGTTTTTTACCGTCGCTTGATTTAATAACAATGTGGTTAGCATCAACTTCGTCAACTGTCCCACTCGCGTCAGAGATAACCATTCGACCGGAATCTCGGGCGGCTCGTTCTTCAACTCCGGTTCCGACATAAGGGGCGGAGGGCACGATGCAAGGAACCGCCTGCCGTTGCATATTGGAAGCCATAAGCGCTCGGCTCGCATCAGTGTGCTCGAGGAATGGCACAAGTGAGGTGGCAACGCTTACGAGTTGTGAAGGCGCAACATCAATGAGGTTAATTTCTTTAGCCGGATAAGTTCCCGGTTCGCCCTTAAACCTGGCATCGACCTCCTTGTCGATGAAGTGCTTGTTTTTATCGAACCGAGCGGCAATTGAAGCAATCTTATATTTCTCTTCTTCTTTAGCGTCAAGCCAAATAATCTCTTGGGTCAAGCACCCATTTTTGACCTTTATATAGGGAGTGATGAGAAAACCGTAATCATTCAACTGGGCGAAGCTGGCTAAGTGATTAACCAACCCGATGTTAGCCCCTTCAGGGGTTTGAATCGGGCAGATGCGACCGTAGTAAGAGCTATGAACATCCCGAACTTCCATGCCGGCTCGCTCTCTGGTTAATCCCCCAACGCCCAAAGCGGTCAGTCGCCGCTTGTGCTCCAGCTCATCCAAGGGATTAACCTGCCCCAAAAATTGGGACATTTGAGAGGAAGCAAAGAACTCGCGAATAACAGCGACGAGCGGCCGAGGGTTAACAAGTTGGATAGGAGTCAAATCTTCGGGCGGGAGAGTACTCATTCGGTCCTGAATGGTCCTTCGGACTCTCGTAAACCCTACTCGCAGTCGAATCTGCAATAGCTCGCCCAGTGCCCGGACGCGTCGGTTGCCCAGGTGATCAACGTCATCGGCTTCGGCCGTAGGGTCGCCGTTCAAGCGAATAATCTCTTTAACAATTCTAATTAAGTCGTCTAGGGAGAGCAGGCGGCCGGTCGAATTTTGCGCTTCTAATCGCTGGTTTAACTTAAAGCGGCCGATCACCGAGAGATCGTAACGCTCCGGCTGCTTAAACATTGAGTCGATTAGCTTCTGTGCATCCCCGGGAGTAGCCAGATCTCCGGGCCGAATCCGCTGGTAGATTTCGAGATAAGAATCAGCGGCATTCTTAGCGGTGTCTTTGTCTAGGGTTGGTTTAATTATCTCACCGAAGGTGCCCAAAATCTCTTTATCTTCGAGGCCGAAAATTCGAAATAAGCTCACGACCGGAATCTTTCGGTAGCGATCGATTTTCACTCCGATTGAGCCGTCAGGATCGGTTTCAAATTCAAGCCAAGCTCCTCGATGAGGAATAAGTTTAGCTCCGAAAAGCCTTCTCCCTCGATAAAGATTCATAGTGAAATAAGCCCCGGGAGAGCGAACCAGCTGAGAGATAACTACCCTCTCAACACCGTTAACGATAAAAGTCCCGCGGGTTGTCATCATTGGGAGATCACCCAGATAGACTTCCTGCTCTTTCTTCCCGTTAGTTTCTTTATTGACTAATTTGACTCGTGCTCGGAGAGGGGCTTCATAAGTAATGCCCTTAAATCGGGACTCTTCCTCGGTGTACTTGGGTAGATCGAAATAATAGTCCAAGAGATAGAGCTCCAGCCGCTTGCCGGAATAATCAGTAACAGGAGAGAACTCCTGAAATAGTTCTTTTAATCCTTCTCGTCGGAACCATTCATAAGATTTGGTTTGAACGAGAGCCAGATCCGGCTGCTCAATCAAGGTACCCCGGTGAGAAGAAAAGGTGTTTGTTGGTAATTTTGACATCAAAACAAAAATGCCGATTTTCAAAAACGGCTAACTTGGGCTTTAGTTGGTTGCGTTTAGGTATTTAACAATATTGTTATTATGTTCGTCAAGGGTCTTCGAGAAAACAGTCTTTTTTGTCTCCGGGTCCGAGAGGTAAAACCAGTAGGGGGTTTCAGTCGGGTTCATGACGGCGAAGATGGCATCCACCCCGGGGTTGCCGATGGGATGGGGAGGGAGACCTCGATAGCGATAGGTGTTGAAAGGCGAATCTGTATTCTTATCCGACCCCGTTATCGGCAGACAAGAGGATTCTTTCTTGAAGTAACAAATTGAGGCATCCATCTGAAGTGGGACATTATTTTTAAGGCGCTTCATCATGATGTCGACCACCACTCTCCTCTCAGCTGACTCAGGAACCTCTTTTTCTACAAGTGAGGCTTTCGTAAGAATCTCTTTCAGATCTTCCTCTCTTAACCTTTCAGGCATAACGGTTCTCACCTTCCGATTAAAGTTCTCCTCGAATTTGGATTCAACCGTTTCTAATCCTGAAGGAACAAAGAATTCGTAGGTGTCAGGAAAGAGATACCCCTCTAGGCTTTCGGGGAGGGATTCTTGCTCCTCGGTCAATACTCCTTTTTCCCTGAGGATTTTATTAATATCGTAAACGGTGGCTCCCTCCGGGATAACAACAATCGCTTTGGGCGCTGGGGGGCGAGTGAGAGCATAGCCAAGAAGGGCACTGCTCCCCAGAATCCCTAAGATTATTAAAGGAGAAGCTACAATTGATAATCGGCGCATTACGGAGACCGTCTTTCGTGAACGCCTTGAATAATGCCGATCAAAGCCGCCATTGTCAATAGGTGAGAGCCTCCATAACTTACAAAGGGCAGGCTGATTCCGATGACAGGCAAAAGACCCAAGGCCGAGCCGAGGTTAATTGAAAAATGAATGAAAAGAGTGATGGCAACTCCCAAAGAAACAAACTTGGCAAAGTTATTATAGCTCCTCAACCCCAACTGGAGAATCCGATAGATTAGATAAAGGAAAGCGGCAATTAAGAGGAAACCGCCCAGGAGGCCCCACTCCTCGACAAAAGAAGAAAAGATGAAATCAGTGTGGGCGGCAGGTAAAAACCCCAGCTGAACTTGGGAACCTTGGCCAAAACCTTTACCAAAAAGCCCGGCGGAGCCGATGGCAATTTTGGACTGAAGAACACTGTAATTTACCCCCAAGGGGTCGGTCTCCGGAGAGAAGAGAGCGGCAATCCTGTCTTTCTGATAAGGAGCGAAGCCGAAGCTCCAACCAAGAGCGCCAATAATGACAAATATGAGGAGAGCAACGGCGATATAGCGAAGCGGGAGTTCGCTTACCAAAAGATAGCCGAACCAAATTCCGAAAAGAACCAAGCTCGTGCCTAAATCCGGCTGGAGCAAAACAAGAATAGTCGGAATCAAAAAATAGAAAAAAGAGATGGCAATTACTTTGGGCTGGGCAATGGCCACGTGGCGAAGAGCAAAAAAGCTGGAGAGAAGAATGATCAAGGCGGCTTTCATGAATTCCGAGGCCTGAATTTGGATCTCCCCAATTTGAAGCCAGCTTTTAGTGCCGCTTGCGGGGAGAGCGAAAAAATATGTAAGAACGAGGAGAGAAAGAACAAAAAAATAAATTCCGAGGATTAGCCAACGATAATTAAAGATGGCTCTCAAATTGATGAGGGGTAGCCCAAAGATGAGAGCGAGGGCCAGGAGAACCCAGATTGATTGCCGCCAAAATAACTCCCTTTCAGGATTGGAGGCCAAAGTAACTAAACTGATAGCCATGAGTAAGAGGACGGCCCCAGTTAGCCCCCAATCTATTTTAGAGAGGGCTCTACTCATCTACTTCCCAGTAAACTTCAGTTTTCTCTGGATCAAGATTTTGGATGAGCCCCCCGACTTCCGGGAAAAAGACAATAAATTGTTTTTGACTGAAAGCCTCAACTTTTTCCAGTCGAGTCACCGAGGCGTTTAAAATTTCCCCCTCCTTGCTAAAGAGGAGAGCAGTCAAATCTACCCGCGGGAAACTTGTGGCTGAAGAATTAGTTAAAGTGCCGGTTACAGTGATTCTATTTTCTTTGACACTAGTTTCGGTCGTAATCCCAATATTTCTGATCTCGGTTTTATTTTTGCCTTGCCAATTGAGTTCCGAAACCTCCAGATTTATGCTTTTTATATCTTTAGTAGGGAGCGCGACACCGGGGATAACAAAATACTTACTGGCACCGGGGGCGATAACCGCGTTGCCTCTTAAGGTGTCGTCCAAAAATGTCCCGCCCAGGCTGAATTTATAAGAAAAACTGACAGGAAAACTTTGACTTGGATTTTTAACCTTAGCTAAGAGGGTTGTTTTATTTTCGCCGGCTGGAAAAGCTTTTACTTTTTCGGTTACCAGATCCAACCCTTTTACTTCACAGGGAATGCAAGAGCTGCCGCAGTCAATCCCGGTTTCTTTTTGATTCTGTTTATTGTCAAAACAGCTGGGCGCCGGTTTTAAATAAAAGTAATAAACGCCGGTGGCGATAATGCCCGTCGTAATGAGAACGATGGAGCCGAAGGCGAGCTGCTTTACAGTGCGGTGGTGCATTAAGGTTATTGTACCAAAACTAGCCCCCTCTTTCACAAATCTCATCACTTCCGCGTCCCTGTAGTAGAAATTTTGTATGCCGGCGTACCCTACTTTCCCCGGAAATCCGAGTATCATCAGCCTCAAATGCTTTCACTTCTCTGTTCGAAATGGGAAGAGGTGGGACACATTCGAGTAAAACACCAGCAGACAAAATTTCACTACGGGGCAGGCCGAAATGCCTGCCCTGAAGGGATTAATTAGCTTTTAAGTGATCGGTTTCTTAGGTCTATTAGTACTCCTCGGCTAAAACCCTTACGGGCCTTACACCTAGAGCCTATCAACCTGGTAATCTTCCAGGGACCTTATCCACCCGAAGGTGGAACGGTATCTAATCTTGGGAGGGGCTTCGCACTTAGATGCTTTCAGCGCTTATCCCTTCCGAACTTAGCTACCCGGCAGTTCAGCTGGTGCCAAAGCCGGTAGACCAGAGGTTCGTTCAACCCGGTCCTCTCGTACTAGGGTCGACTTCCCTCAAATACCAAACGCCTGCAGCAGATAAAGACCAACCTGTCTCACGACGGTCTGAACCCAGCTCGCGTA
>JAUYKE010000002.1 GCA_030700125.1 Candidatus Colwelliibacteriota bacterium | reverse complement strand
CTCCATTTCGGATCCCGATTGCCATCTTCTTTCAAAATAAAATACTTGTAAGCTAGCTCAATATCATCTTTACGTAATGCATCAATAAAAAGCTGCAAAGTTTCCTCTGGAGTTTTTCCGCCATAAGTATCATTTTTCATCGCTTCCTCAAATTGCTGCTGGTGCGCAATAGCTCTGTCATAGTTCGCCTGCATCTCTCGTGATTCTTTCGCCTCCGGACTCAAACGATTATTCCATAACCAATATCCCGCAATTACCAATAAAATTATCGCCGCGAAGGCGATTAAAAATTTCCAAAAATTGCTTCTCTTCGGTTTTAAATTCATCACTTCAGTCGCCGGCTCCGTATTAGAAATTGCCGGCTCTGTATTAGAATTTGTTTCTCCGTTCATAAAATAGTTCCCCTAATTAAAACAGCGCCTCATGGCTTTATCAATACAAGAATCCAACCAAATTTACGGAATCCTAAATACACTTTTCTACCTCATTAATTTCATTCGGCAATCACCTGCCGGCAGGCAGGCAGGTTCGGCAATTGATTCGGAAATTTCCGAATCAATTGCCGAACTCAAACAACAAGTCCGCTTAAAAGCGGACTCACATTCTTTCTCGCTCCCGAAAATATTTAAAATTGTACCGAACGGTTGCCGGATCTCTCTGGAAAGGGAAAAGAGAACATGGATTTAAACGACTTCGCTTTCCACTCCAAAAACTCCCAGCCGCAAAAGTTATCCACAGTTATAATTTAATGATCGTGAAAAGTTTGACTTCGCCCAGACACTCATCCGAGACTATTTTCAATCCAGTCATTCAACGCAGCGCCTAGCTTCAAGTTCACTAAACAAAAACCGCGATCGCGGTTTTTGTTTAGTGAAAGAATCCAGTTAAGAATACTCTTAAATTTATTTAGTTAATTGAATAGATCCGGTTTTTATAACAGAGAAAATTTCAACATAGGGCAGAAGCTTTAAATCCCGAATATCTTCCATAAATTCACCTGGAAGTTTCCTTCTCCCAATCCAAACGCTCTTCTGAAGCATCTTGAAACCTAGATCCTGCAATTGATCTCGAAGCCAATCTCTCTTGTATTTCTCTTTCTCGGGAATATCAAAAATAACGACCTTCAAGCTGTCGTCCCTCTGCGGCTTATGGGACCTACTGGGCAAACGCTTCAATATCTTTTTATATTTTTCTTTCCCCAAGATAGTGGCTGTTAAATTTCGATCCTTCGTCTTTTTTATAAAGCCCTGCCGTTGCAATCTATATAGCGTGCTGTAGAAACTTTGCTGCTTACGCTTTATCCTTTCTAAATCAGACTTGTTTCTTCCGGTTCCCTCTCGCAATTCCCACATTTTTCTCTCAATTTGTTTTCCTGAAGCGCCATAGGGAGAAATAATAATTGCTGCAAAAAGATAAGCGATGTCGGCGCTTGCATCCGTTAAGTGCTCCAAAATTCTCTTTGTAATTTCTCCTCTCGCCACGGTTTTAACTCTTATCTATTTACTATACCATTTCCGCGATCGCGGTTTTTGTTTAGTAACTGATAATTATTCATTCCAAACTAGGGTTAGCTTTTATTTTAGAGTTTGGAAATCTCGCGGTTTTGGCCGGTTAACTTATCGTAGATATTTAGAACGGCTTTGATAGCGTCGCCGGCGGAGATGTTGTTCTGTTTGTATAAAACATCGGTGGCGTCGCCGGCCGCCCAGATTCCCGGCTCGGAAGTCTGCTGGGTGCGATGGTCAACCACAATATGACCCGAATCATCAACTTTTACCAAATCTTTCAAGAAATTAGTGTTGGGGTCAGAGCCGATTTCCACGAATACACCGTCAACTTTTAGTTCCTTCACTTCTCCCTTTACCTTATCCTTGTATTTTAAACTGTTCACAAATTTATCCTCATTGCCCAAGATTTCTTGAACTTCAGAGTTTAGAATAAATTCCACTTTAGGGTCGCTCTTAATTTTCTCCTGGCTCACCGGATCAGCTCGCAAAGCATCGCGACGGTGAATTAAATAGATTTTTGTAGCGTAAGATAATAAATCGATCACCGCTTCTATCGCCGAATTGCCGCCGCCCACAACCGCCACCACCTTGCCGCCGAAAAGCGGTGCATCGCAGATAGAGCAATAAGCCACTCCCCGGCCGTCAAATTCTTTCCCGCCGGGGATGTCTAATCTCTTCCGGTGGCTTCCGGCAGTTATTAAAAGGTACTTGGTCTCAAAACTCTTGCCGCTCTCGGTTGAAACGCGATAGCCGTCAGTTATTTTTTCAACCCTACTTACTCTTTCGCCATCCACAATTTCAATTGTGCCGTCCTGGGCTCGCAGGTGCTCTTCAAGCATTTTGGCAAAATCAAATCCGGAAATCGATTTTGTGCCGATCCAGTTATGAATATCGGAAGAGTCAATTGATTGACCACCGAAAGTTTCGGTAATAAGTAATGTTTCAATTTTTTTTCTCGCCGCGTAAATTCCGGCGGCTACTCCGCCCGGTCCACCGCCCACGACAATTAGCTTATACATGTAAAACCATTATAAATGAAAAACCTTCTTAGAAGTAAGAAGGTTTTTCTGAATAACTTTTAGACCGCTCCCGGCGGAGGTGGTGGTCCGCCAGCTGGCGGAGGCCCTGCAGGAGCCACCGGCTCCTCCGGCGGTGCCGCTGGCTGGGCTGGTTCAACTGGAGCAGCCGGAGCTGGCGCGCTTGCCTCTCCGCTTACCGGCTGCATTGGCACATTACACATCGGGCAGTTGCCCGCTTCGGCCGAAACATGACCGCATTGTGGACACTTGTATTCCATCTTTAAAGATTCATCAACTTAATTCAGGCGACCTTTATCCCTAAAACTTTCTCTAAACCCAATCGGTTAAAACCAACAAAAATCTGGCCATCAATATCAATCACCGGCACTCCCATCTGATGCGACTTATTAATCATCTCTTTTAGGGCCTCTCCATTGGCCGCCACATCATGATCTTCGTACTCCACGCCGTGTTTCTCAAAAAATTCCCGTGCCATCCTGCAATAGACACAACTCGGCGTGCTGTAAATCTTTACTTTGGCCATACAATCCACATTCTAATCGTTTCCGCCGAATAAATCAAAATTACTTGCGGCCAAAAGCGCCCCAAAGAGCTAGAAGAGCCACCACTGCCCCAACGACGAGGTTGCTCAAGTTCAAAGGAAATCCGAATGACTCGACGAGCCAGGGAGATGCGGCAACCCAAAGACCCAGTATAAGGTAAACCCAACTCATGTTTAATATTAAAGCGAATTAGCTCTCGACCTTTTTAATCTACTTCAATTCCTCTTCAATAATTGGGGCGAACTGCTCATAAGGCACTGCCCCGGAAACCAATCTATCGTTGACGAAAGTGCTGGGAGTGGAAAGTTGAGGCAAAGACGCTTCCGCCTCTGCGGTATCGCCCTCCACTTCAGCCAGATATTTTTTCGAATCAAAACAGCTAGTGAAGTTGGCCTCGTTTAGCCCAAGCTTGCGAGCTAAGTTCACAAATAAGTTTTTGTTTAGGTTGCCGCTATTCTCCTCACCGTCAGCAATCTCGGTTTCAAAAAGGAAATCATGATATTCCCAGAACTTCCCCTGCTCTCCAGCGCAGTTAGCCGCCATGGCAGAGTTAGTTGACTCCTGCCCGCCAGCAACAAACCCGTCAATAATAACCAAATCCTTATAAACGAATTTTACCTTGCCGGTTTTAACATAATTCTCTCTGATCTGCGGCTCGGTCTGGCTAAAAAAGCGGCCGCAAAACGGGCATTGATAATCGCCGAACTCAATAATCGTCACCGGCGCGTTAGCATCTCCCAAAACGTAATCATCGCCAACGGCCGGCGGCTGACCCGCCTCGGCTTCAGATCCTTCGGGAACTTCATTCCCCCCAGTGCCCCTCGCAGGACCGAAAACATAGATTAAAGTTCCGGCAACAATAAGAGCCGCTACTAGGATACTAATTGCTAAAAAATTGCCTTCCTTCTTTATCGCATCTACTGTTTTATTCATTGTCCTAAAATTAGTTTCATTACCTGACTTTCTTTATTGACCTCACTTACTGAAAGCACTTTATCTTTATTAAGGTTTATTTTATTTGCCGACCAAATTGTAGCCTGATTCAGGGGAACAACTCTTAGGCTGCTGCCTAAAGGACTGGTCGGATCCTGCACCGACTGAACGATGTAGGTCTCTCTCAAGCTGAACTTAGGAAAATAAGAAACTTTACCGAAGTAAAGGTCGCCGTTCTCCATCTGAACTGCATAATATGGCTCTTCACCTTTTAGGTCAAACCCTCCCCCCAGATAAAACACCGCTACTGCTCCGACAACCGTCGCAATGAGCAACCCTAAAATAAGCACCATTACTGTTTTCATTCTCATGAATCAAAAAATGAATTAGTTTGGATTTTGAGCCGCTTAATTATAATATAACTTTGTTATGCCGCCTAGCAAACACACACGTTGGCGCCAATTGAAGGCCTTCCTCTTTGAGAATCAAGGCGTTAGGCAGACCGTCACCAAAAATACTTTTTGGCTTTCCTTTGGCGAGATAGCCGGCCGAATCCTTCGGCTTTTTATTGTTGTCTATGCTGCTCGCGTCTTGGGGGCGGCCGGCTGGGGCGCTTTTTCCTACCTCACTAGCTTAGCAGCAATCCTCACCGTCTTTTCTGATGTCGGCTTAAGCTCGGTAGTCATTCGTGAGGTAACGAAAAGACCGGAACTCAAAGACAAATATTTCTCCACTGCTTTCCTATTTAAATTTATTCTCACCGTCTTAAGTTTTCTTATCATTGTTTTCCTTGCCCCCCGCATCACGAACATCCAAGTTTCTCAAACCCTAGTTTACTTAGTCGGCTTTCTTTTTATCTTTGACTCCTTAAGACGCTTCGGCGCTTCTCTCTTTAGGGCGGTGGAGCGGATGGAACTAGAGGCCTTCGTTAACATCATTACTCAAGCCATTATCGTGGCTGCTGGATTCATTGCTCTCCTTATGATTACTTCTCCAGAATCTCTGGCAGCGGCTTACGCCATCGGTGCCGGCGCAGGACTCTTAGTCACTATGTATATTCTCCGACAAGACATTAAAAATCTTTTTTCAAGTTTCGACAAGAAATTGCTTAAACCAATTCTGAGTGCCGCCTGGCCCCTTAGCTTAGCCGCTGTCTTCGGAGTGCTCATCGTCAACATCGATACTGTCATCATCGGTTGGTTCCGGGAAGCGGCGGAGGTGGGCCTCTACGCTGCCGCTCAAAAACCGATTGCTTTCCTCTATCTTTTACCAGCGCTTGTGACTGGCGCTTTCTTCCCAGTTTTGGCACGTCTCGCAAACAAAGATAACGTTCGCTTCCGCTACGTTTTAGAGAAAGGACTGGGCTTAGTCCTTCTTTTTGCTATTCCCGTAACTGTCGGGATTTTTCTCACGGCTGATGAGATTGTTAAATTATTTTATGGGAGCGAATATATCTCTTCGGCCGCACCTTTGAGAATTCTTGCCCTTACTCTTCTCGCCGTTTTCCCGGTCGGCATGATTATCAATGCCATCTTCGCCTATAACCGGCAAAACGAATTGGTTCCCCTCTGGGCTATCGGTCTTTTAATTAATATCGGATTAAGTTTGTTCCTTATTCCTCGCTGGGGCATCATAGGCGCCGCCTGGGCGGTATTCATTACCCAGCTTATTATAAACACCTTAATCTGGCGGAAGATGAAGAAGATTAATGACTTCTCCGTCATCAAGGAAATACGGCTGATTCTTGTCGCCGCTTTTATGATGAGCATAGTCATTATTTTAAGCCGCTACGGGCTGGGCTTGCCTTTCCTTCTAGTGATGCCGCTCGCAATCATCAGTTACTTTGGCAGCTTGCTTTGGAGCGGTGAGAATGTCGTCGTCCGCATCAGAGAAACCCTCCGCAACCAAAGCGCAAAAAAATAACCAATTTATGTTATTAAATCTTCACAAGCCAGCGGGAATCACCTCCCATGACGCGGTCAATTATATCCGTCGGTTGACCGGGGAGGCACGCGTTGGCCACGGCGGAACGCTTGATCCATTTGCCGAAGGAGTGCTTGTAATTGGGATCGGCCGGGAATCAACCAAAAAACTTCACCAGATTTTGAAAGGAACGGACAAAGAATATCTTGCCACACTTGAACTGGGTAAAACGAGTATCACCGGCGACCCCGAAGGGGAAATAAAAAACATGGCAAGTGATGAAGAAATAAAATCTCTCACTGATGAAAAAATTAAAAAAGTCCTGAAAAATTTTACCGGCGAGATTGAACAAAGGCCGCCAGCTTACTCGGCTGTTAAGATAAAGGGTGTGCCGGCATACAAGCTAGCCCGCCAAGGGATAACCCCCGCCCTAACTTCAAGAAAAATAGTGATTAAAGAATTAGAACTTTTGGAATTTATCCCCCCCCTAGTTAAAATCCGAGCGGTTGTTTCTGCCGGAACTTACATCCGCAGCTTAGCCGAAGATATAGGTCAAGCCCTCGGCGTCGGCGCCTATCTCCAAGCGCTTATTAGAACAAGAGTTGGAGAATATACTCTAGAGCAGAGCCGGACGCTAGAAGAGTTGCAAGAAGAATATGCCAAATAGAATTTCCCGTATTAAAAATTTTCTAAGCGAAAACCGCACCGGGCGGCAAACCATTCTTAAAAATACATTCTGGCTCTCTTCTAGCGAAATCGTGGGGCGGCTACTTAAAGCGGCGATTATTATTTACGCCGCTCGAGTTCTTGGCGTTGCCGGTTTTGGCACTTTCTCTTATGTGATGGGCCTCGCTAGTTTACTTACCGCTTTCTCTGACTTAGGAATGTCGCCAATCGTTGTCCGTGAAGGAGCTAAAAATCCTCAGCTTCGGGCCCGCTACTTTTCCACCGCCCTTGGCCTAACTTCTCTCTTGGCTTTAGCGAGCGCCGTTATCATCATCTTCGGCGCGCCCTTAATTACTAAAATTCCGATCTCTCAAACGCTAGTCATCATCGTTGCTCTGGTTTTCGTCTTTGATATGATTCGCGGCCTCGTTGGCTCAGCTATTTTCCGGGCTCAAGAAAAGATGGAAGGTGAAGCTTTGGTCAGCATTGTCACTCAAATAGTTCTAATCGGCGCTGGATTCTATCTGCTTGCCAAGTTCCGTAGTCCGGAGAGCCTTGCTTTGGCTTATGCCATAGGATCCGCCGTCGGACTAATTCTTGCCTTATACCTCGTCCGTAGCTACATTCGGCAATTTATAGCCCGTTTTGAAAAGGCTCTTATTAGACCGATTCTTAACGCCTCTATCCCAATGAGTTTAGCCGCCATTTTGGGAGTAGTGATGATCAACACCGACATTGTCCTTCTAGGGTGGCTCACTGACGCAACGAACGTAGGACTTTTCGCCGCTGCTCAGAAACCGGTCACCCTTCTCTATGCCATCCCCTCCCTCATTGCCGCCAGCATCTTCCCGGCATTAGCGCGGTTCGCCGGGAAAGACCACAATCGCTTTCGCCTCCTCAACGAGAAAAGTATCGTGGCGGTTCTTCTTTTCGCCCTTCCCCTCACTGTCGGCTTTCTTCTTACCGGAGAAGAGATAGTCAACTTGCTTTACGGCTCCGAATATTTGCCCGCAACTCTGACAATGAAGATTTTAGCCCTCACCCTTATCACCATGTTCCCGATGAGCATGCTTAATAACGGCATCTTTGCTTACAACAAGCAGAAATTCCTCGTTAAAGTCGGCGCAGTTGGAGTAACGGTCAATGCCCTCTTAGACATCGTCCTAATCCCCATATTGGGCATCGCCGGTTGCGCCATCGCTACCGTAGGCACCCAAGTAATTACAAGCGTCTCCATCTGGTTCAAGATGAAGCAAATCAATAATTTTAGTGTTATCGGAAATCTCAAAAAAATAATTATTGCCACCCTTCTTATGGGGTTAGCAGTCGCGGGGCTTATCCAAATTGGTCTCCATGTCCTTCTCATAATAATTCTAGCCGCCATTATCTATTTCGGTACCCTTATTCTCCTCAAGGAAAAGCTCTTTAGTGATTTGAAATCTATCCTTGCCAGCTAACAGAAACATGATTAATGTGGTTGCGTAATGAGCTCTAAATACCTGATGTTGAAAAAGGCGATTAAGGATAAGAGAGTCACTGTCGGCGTGGTGGGCTTGGGCTATGTAGGGATGCCCACTACTCTCGCTCTTACGCAAGCAGGCATTAGGGTAATAGGAATTGATATTGATAAAGCAAGGGTCCGTCGCTTAAACGGCAGTCACGATTCCAGGAGATTTACTGCCACCGCCAACTGGACAGAAATCAAAAAATGTAAGGTGATTCTAATCGCTGTTCCTACTCCTCTTACTAAAAATAAGGCTCCGGACGTTTCTGCTATTGAATCCGCCGCTAAAAATATCGCTAAATATCTCTCCAAAGATTCCCTTGTAATTCTTGAGTCGACTACCTATCCGGGCACAACTGAAGAACTAGTAAAGCCAATTCTTGAAAAGCCCGGCCGAGTCTCCGGCAAAGATTTTTACCTCGCCTATGCGCCGGAACGAATTGATCCGGGAAACAAATTCCCTTTCAATGATATTCCAAAAGTAGTCGGCGGCATGGATAAAAAATCTACCGATCTCGCCGCCACTTTCTACCTCACTTTTCTCAAAAATGTTCATAAGGTTTCCTCTCCCCGGGCGGCGGAGTTTACCAAGCTCCTGGAAAATATTTTCCGCCTGGTGAATGTTTCGGCAATCAATGAATTGAACCTGCTTGCCGATAAGATGGGCATTGATATTTGGGAGGCAATTGAAGCGGCTAAAACGAAACCTTACGGCTATATGCCGTTCTATCCCGGCCCGGGGATCGGTGGTCACTGTATTGGCGTTGACCCTTTTTATCTTTCCTGGAAAGCGAAGGAATATGGATTTTTTGCCCGGTTCATTGAACTCGCCGGAGAGATAAACGAGTTAATGCCGCATCATGTCGTTACCAAAGTTATCTGGGCGTTGAACTGTATAAAAAAATCCCTCCGCGGCTCAAAAATTCTGGTTTTAGGTGTAGCTTACAAAAAAGATATTGATGACGCCCGCGAATCCCCCGCCATTCCTATTATCAAAGACCTCCTCCGCAAAGGAGCTGATGTTAGCTACCACGATCCTTTTGTTCCTCAAATTAAAATCGGCAACCACCAATTTAAGTCCGCCCCTTTATCAAAGCCGCTTTTAAAAAACGCGGACTGCATCCTTATTCTGACTGACCATTCCACCCTAGACTACTCAACCGTCACTAAATCAGCCAAACTGATTGTGGACACCCGCCACACTATTAAAGAAAAAATGCCTAATGTCATCCACCTCTAAGTCAAAGAAAAAAATCCTCGCCTTAATTCCCGCCCGTGGCGGCTCAAAAGGCATACCCGGAAAAAATATTGTTGATGTTGGCGGCCTGCCGCTTATTGCCTATTCAATCAAAACTGCCAGACAAGCAAAGCTGGTAAATAAGGTGGTAGTTGCCACTGACGGCGAGGAAATTACTAGAGTCGCCCTCAAATACAAAGCATCGGTCATTCAACTGCCAAAAAAACTAACCGGTGACCGGTCATCGATAATCGGTTCGGTCCTATATGCTATTAAAGAGCTTGAAAAACGGGGTGAATCTTACGACGCCATCGCACTACTTGAGCCGACTTCTCCTTTAAGAAAGAAAGGTGACATTGATAACGCCATCAAAATCTTGCTCAAAAACTACAATAAGACCGACGCAGTAGTGAGCGTCGGCGAAGTCCATATTGAAAGTCCCTACATTATGAAAAAAATCGAGAAAGGGTTCATTAAACCATTGATGGAAGAGAAGAATATTATTCGACAACTGCTTCCTAAGGTCTACTTCCCCTACGGCGTGATCTATCTATGTAAAACCAGTGTGCTTAAAAAGCAAAAAACTTTTTACCCAAAAAGAATTACGCCCTATCTAATCGAGCGATGGCAAAATTACGAAGTTGATGATATTTTTGACCTCGTCTGTGTAGAAGCAGTCATGAAGGGCATTAAAAAATGAAATTTTTAATAATCGGTCTTGGCTCAATGGGAAAACGGCGAATCCGCAATCTTCAAGCTCTCCAAGCCGGTGAAATCGTTGGCGTTGAGCTCCAAGAAGAAAAGCGGAAGGAAGCCGAAGAAAAATACGGAATAAAAACTGCTGACGACGTAAGTAAAGTTAATCTGTCAGAGATTGACGCAACCATTATTTCTACTCCTCCTGATAAACACAATGAGTGGATTCGCTTTGCAATCGACAATAAAAAACCGGTTTTTGTGGAAGCAAGCGTTATCCTAGAAGGACTTGAGGAGCTAAATGCTCTGGCCAAACAGGTGGGTGTTCTTATCGCTCCCTCCTGCACTCTTAGGTTTTATCCAGCAATAAAAATTATCAAAGACATCGTGAAGAGCGGCAAATACGGCCACGTAACGAATTTTAGCTATCACATTGGACAGTATCTTCCTGACTGGCATCCTTGGGAAAAAGTTAGCGACACTTATTTCGGCAAAAAAGAGATGAGCGGTGTAAAAGAGATGGTCTCCTTTGATCTCACTTGGCTTACCGATATTGTTGGCTTACCCAAAGCAGTCACTGGTTTCTACGGAAAAACGATGGATTTAGGAGCTGATATTGATGATACTTACGTTGTCTCGCTCAAGCTCGACCAATCTTTTGGCAGTCTCATGGTTGATACCACCGCTCGCTATGCCACGAGGAGCTTAATTCTCAATTTAGAAGAAGCCCAAATTCTCTGGCGCTGGGACGACAAGGTAGTAAAGCTCTACGACGCACGGGTCAAGGAGTGGCAAGAAATTCCTCTGCCTGAAGGACGAGCTGCCGAAGGTTATAATCCGAATATTATTGAGGAGATGTATGTTGATGAAATAAAAGCGTTCGTTGACGCGGTCCAGGATAAGACGCCATTTCCAAACACGCTTGACGATGATATAAAGGTCTTAAAAATACTTAATCAAGTGGAGCAAAAATCATGAACTCAGGGATTAAACTTTGGAATAAAGCCAAAAAAATTATTCCCGGCGGAAACAGTCTTCTTTCCAAGCGTCCCGAGCGATTTTTACCAGACCAATGGCCCACTTATTTTAAAAAAGCTAAGGGCTGTGAGATCTGGGACCTAGACGGTAATAAATATTTCGACTTCTCATACATGGGAATCGGCGCCAATATTTTAGGCTACGCCGATCCGGACGTTAACCGGGCAGTTAAAAAAGTTATAGACAGCGGCTCGATGAGTACGTTAAACGCTCCGGAAGAAGTGGAGCTTGCCGAAATATTACTAAAGCTTCACCCCTGGGCTCACATGGTGCGCTATGGCCGCACCGGCAGCGACGCGGCACAAATTGCTGTCCGCATCACCCGCGCTTACACCAAAAAAGATAAGGTTGCTTTCTGCGGCTACCACGGCTGGCCTGACTGGTATCTCGCTGCCAATCTCGCTAAGAAAAGTAATCTTGATGGTCAATTACTTCCCGGACTAAAACCCTTGGGAGTTCCCCGAGGTCTTCAAGGAACGGCTATCCCTTTCCACTACAACAAGATTGATGAATTAAAAACAGTCGTTAAAAAACATAAAATCGGCACCATTATCATGGAGCCAGTTCGGGAATATGAACCAGAAAATAATTTCCTCCAAAAAGTCCGGCAAATCGCCAACAAAGCCGGCGCCGTCTTAATTTTTGACGAGATTACTTCGGGTTTCAGAATGAACCCCAGCGGAGCTCATGCTAAATACGGCGTTATTCCTGACATTGTCCTCTACGGAAAAGGGTTAGGCAACGGCTATCCAATGTCAGTTGTCGTTGGAAAGAAGAAAATAATGGATTCAGCTCAAGATACTTTTATCTCAAGCACCTATTGGACGGAAAGAATCGGTCCGGCAGCCGCCATTGCTACTCTCAAAAAAACCAGAGAGAAAAATGTCCCTAAGCATCTAATGGCTACCGGCAAAGCAATTACCCGCGGTTGGAAAACGTCCGCCAAAAAACACGGCTTGAAAATTAAAACCTTTGGCATCCCGCCCTTGGCTCACTTTAGCTTCCAGTACGGCAACCAAAACCAGGCGCTTCTCACTCTCTTTAACCAAGAGATGCTAGAGCGCGGCTTCATCACCACCAACGCCGTCTATACTTCCTACGCCCACAAAAAACCAATTGTAAATAAATATCTCAAAAACGTTGACGAGGTTTTCAGCATCTTAAAAGACGCTGTAGATAAAAATGACATTAAGCGACGATTAAAAGGTCCCATCGCCGACCCCACCCTCAAGCGCCTCACTTCAAAATAGATTTACGTATTTAGGTGCGTAAATAAGAAATCCCGCTCACGCGGGATTTCTTCACTATAGTAATTCTGCGATCGCGAAATTATTATAGTGACTACTCGATGTCTTCGAATTTAAGTTGCTGATCAGCTTGAACGGCGCGTTTTAGTCTCCCTCCAGTAAACCTCTCGAACTCGGTTGGTGAAACACCGTCGCCGGGACGCTTGGCTTCTAAATCATCTTTCTCTATCACATGGCCGGCTTCCATATCCCCCGCCGCAACAATACTTTTCCGAATCGTTAGCCTCATGGATGCCAATTCGCTTTTGGTCGGTTCTTTTTTATCACTTCCCATAAGAAGTGAATCCGGCATAACAGATCCAATAGCAGTACGTCGAATCGCTTCAACTTTTTCCTTAAACTCTTCCAGGCTATCAGAGGAAGTATGATCCGGTCCCGGCAACGATTTATCAATCGTAAAATGCCTCTCATAAATCGCCGCTCCCAAACTTGCTATCACAACAGCGACTTCCTGCCCCAAGGTGTGATCCGAGTATCCAACAATAGCATCCAACTCTTCCATCATACGAACCATGGCCGCCAAATTTACTTCCTCAAGAGGGCACGGGTAGTTAGTTGTGCAGTGTAATAGAGCTAAATCGACTACACCTCCCTTCTTTAAAAAATCAATTGCATCCTTTACCTCATACATAAATGACATAGCAGTGCTTAAAATTATTGGCTTTTTTGTCGCAGCCACTCTCTCCAAAAAAATATAGTTTGTAAGATCCCCGGAACCGATTTTGTAAAGCGGTATGTCCAGAGATTCTAGAAAATCCACGCTTGCTTTTCCTCCATGGGGCGCAGAGAAGAAGATAATCCCTTTTTCTCGACAGCGATCCATTATTGGTTGATAGAATTCTTCTTTCAACTCCAGCTCGCGGAGCATTTCCCGTTGACTCCGCCGGCTAGCGGACCCCTCTCCGATATTCTTCCTTTGGTATTCAGCCATCTCGCCGGACTCAATCACTACCTGCTCGGCTCGGAAAGTCTGGAACTTCACTGCGTCAGCGCCCGCCTCGGCAGCGATATCCACCAACTGGAGGGCTTTTTCAAGCTCCCCATTGTGATTCACGCCCGCTTCAGCGATGATAAAAACTGGCTCACCGTAGCCAATGGTTTTATTGCCAACTACTATCTTTCTAGTAGACTTCATCTTAATCAGATTTCACTCTAATGAGTTTCAGGCCAACCCGCAAGAAAAACATCCTTATTGTTACCGGTACCCGGGCCGAATACGGTTTATTAAAGCCGGTAATGAGGGCATTACTTGAAAGCAAAAAGTTTTCGCCGAAATTTTTAGTGACCGGCATGCATACCTTAAAAAAATTCGGGCTCACCCTAAACGAGATCGAGAAGGACAGAATGCCGATTGCCGCCGTCGTCCCTGTAAGTGAAAAAGATGACATGCCGGAAGTTTTAGCAAAAGAGATCAAGGGGATCAGTGATTATTGTGAAAAAAACAGAGTTGATCTCATCTTCGTCTTAGGCGACATCGCTCCGGCGTTAGCCGGCGCCATTGTCGGCACGCATCTCAAAATCCCGGTAGCTCATATCAATGGTGGCGATGTAAGCGGCGCGGGTCCGGATGAATTTATCCGGCACGCAATCACCAAATTCAGCCACATTCATTTCACCTCTTGCGCACCGAATGCAAAAAGAGTCTTAGCGCTGGGGGAAGAGAGATGGCGGGTTTTCAATGTAGGTGCCACCGGACTAGATGGCCTATCGAAAATAAAATATTCATCCAAAAAAGAGTTAGCCAAAAAATTTAATTTGGATCCTAATAAAAAGTGGTTCTTTGTTGTCCATCACCCAGCTCCCCTCGATAAGACGCCTTTTTTCAAGCAAATCAAACCGCTCCTCGAAACTCTTGCCGGATACGACACCGAAAAATTAGTCAGTTATCCTAATGCCGATACTGGCAGCGAAATCTTTATTCGCGAAATAGAGAAATACAAAAACAGAAACCGATTTCACGTCTTTAAGACCCTCCCCCGCCCTCAATACTTGAGCTTTTTAAGACATGCTAACCTCCTCGTCGGTAATTCCAGCTCCGGTTTCATTGAATCTGCTTACTTCAAAATCCCGGTAGTAAATATCGGCACCCGCCAACTTGGCCGCCCGGGCAGCACAAACATCATTCACGCTGGCTACGTCGAGAAAGGTATCAAATCAACGATTAATAAGGCTTTAACTCCATCATTTCGAGCCCAAGCCCGCCACGCCAAAAGTCCCTACGGCTCGGGAGACGTAAGCGGCCGCATCGTTAAAATTCTAGAGAAAATTTTTAACTTAATCGGAACGGATAAATTATTTTTTAAGCCCCCTCCTGGTCGTTGAACAATAAAACTAGCCGTGATAACATCGCGGTAAATATAAATGCCTGAAGATAGATTTGAAAATTGGCAACCGCCGAAAATAGTAGATGGCGAGATGACCAAGTGGCATTGGGTTGTAAAAGGCGTAGATTCTTTCCGTTTAGGATCCAGAACAGATATTGGCGCCTTTACTTACATCCATGCTGTTAACGGAGTGACCATTGAAGACAATGTCCAAATCGGAGCTGGCTGTCGGATTTATTCAGTCTCCACTATTGACCAAAAAGAAGGGCTAGTCACCATCAAGAAAAACGCGAAAATCGGCGCCGGTACGACTATCTTACCCGGCGTAACGATCGGAGAGAATTCCATTATCGGCGCTCACAGTTTAGTCAAGACCGACATACCCGATAACTCTGCCGCCTGGGGTGTGCCCGCGAAAGTAATGGGCGTGGTTCAGGGTGGAAAAATCATTTTAGAAAAAAAGAGTAATAATTAATTCTAAATTTTAACTTCTATTCAAAATGACCAAAGACCTCAATATCATCTGCGTCCATAGGTCTAAAACGATCAAGGACGCGATAAATTCTATCTATCAAAGCGGTATCCGGGCTGCTTTTGTTATTGACGACCAGAAAAAATTAGCGGGCATCGTAACTGATGGCGATATCCGGGAAGCGGTACTGGCCGGCAAAAATCTCAATTCCTCCGTCACCGATATTATGATTACCAGTCTTATCACCGCTACCAAAGACACTTCCCCTTCGGAGCTCTTGAAAACAATGACCGAGAAAAGCATCTATCAGATTCCCATCGTTAATCCGGACGGGACGATGGCGGACGTAGTGCTTCTTATCGAATTAAAACAAGTACCCCTATCCAAGCAAGACATAACCTCCGAAGAGGTAGAAGCCATTAAAGAAGTTCTTTCCTCTCCTTATCTAACTATTGGTCCGAAGATCAAAGAGTTCGAATCAGTTTTCGCCGATTACATTGGCATGAAGCACGCAATAGCGGTAAATAGCGGTACAAGTGGACTTCACTTGGCTATGAGAGCTTTCGAAATTAAAGACGGCAATGAGGTAATTACTACTCCCTTCAGTTTTATCGCTTCAGCTAATGCTCCCCTATTTGAGCGAGCCAAACCGGTCTTTGTTGATATTGACGAGAAAACCCTCTGCATTGACCCTGCAAAGATTGAAGAGAAAATTACTCCTCGAACAAAGGCAATTTTACCCGTTGATATCTTCGGCTACGTCGCCGACATGGATCCAATTCTTGATATCGCCAAAAGGCATAACTTGATTGTGATTGAAGATGCCTGCGAGGCGCTCGGCTCTGAATACAAAGGTAAAAAAGCCGGATCTTTCGGTAATATCGCCGCTTTTGGTTTTACCCCCAATAAACAGATCACCACTGCTGAAGGAGGGATAATTGTTACTAATAACGATGAAGTGGCGGAACTCTGTCGGAGCATGAGAAATCAGGGGAGAGAAGAAAAACCCGGCTCGCTTGCTTATACAACACTCGGCTACAACTACAGAATGACTGAACTTTCCGCCGCCCTGGGTGTGACCCAGATGAAACGGATCGAAGAAATTTTAGCAAGGCGAAGCCAGATTGCCTCTCTTTACAATGAACGTCTGAAAAAAATCAAGAACGTTCACATTCCTTATGTTGGCCCTGAAATCAATAAAATGAGCTGGTTTGTCTATGTTATCCAGCTCAACCCGGAAAAATTCTCCCGCCAAGAAAGAAACGAGGTTATCGCTAAGCTGGGGAAGAGAGGTGTGAACTGTCGCGACCGCTTCCCACCGATTCATCTTGAGCCACTCTACGTCGGAACATTTGGATACAAAGCGGGTGATTTTCCGATCACCGAAAGAGTGTCCGGAGCGACCATCGCCCTACCCTTCCATAATAATCTAACCGAAGAAGAGGTCATCTACGTTTGCGATTCTCTGGAAAAGGTCCTGTCGGAGATAAACCCCGACCCCCGAAAGGGGTCGGGGTTCCGCCCGTAAGCGTCGGAGATGATTCTTTTCTACACTTCTGTTCCCCGTTCCTTTCGCACCACTTTAATCGGTCATCTCTACGAATTGGCCAGCCAGTATCCGGTAGTGCTTTTATCAGAAAAGCTTGATCAATTTACCGAGGAAATTGTAAAAAACAAAAAACTTTTTCCCGGATTGGAAAAAATCATCCCCGTTCACCAGCATACTGAAGAAAAAGCCAGTTTATTAAGGAGGAACCGGGAGCTGTCCCGCTTGGCCAAAGAGGTAATTCATCGGTACAAGCCCAAAGCGATCATTGTCGCCAACGACCTCTATTTATTTGAGATGTATCTTTTCCGGGAAGCAAAGAAAGTTGGAGCAGTTAACATTGCCATCCAAGCTGCTCTTAGCGCCTTTCCCGGCCAGTCAGCTAAATGGATTACTCTAGGCGAAGCGCACCTCCGACTTCCAAGGTTTCTTCCCCTACCCCTGCGGCTCAATCTCATTAAAACACGGAGGCTAATCGGCCATTTCTTTTATTACTGGCTCTTACCATTAGCAAACTTTCAAGGACCGTTCTTCGGTAAATCAAGCCACATCCTCCTAAAAGGAGAGTCTGGAATGAGAGATGCCAGCTACCAAACAGTTTTCAATAAAAGAGAATGGGACATCTATTCCAAAAATGGCGTCCCTGAAAAGAAATTAATCATTCTTCCCCATCCCCTCCTTACCAGTAAAAAATTCTTTGACAATTTTCTCTCTTCCCCGCTTCAAACCCTGCCAAGAGAGAAGCAGAAAGTTGCCCTTGTTTTACTCCCGGGAGATATCGAAGCAGGCTTCAGAAGAAATTTATTCTTTATCTCAAATGAAAGACGGCTCAACAGTTGGAGAGCTCTTCTCCAGCTAGCTCAAAGCGTCCTACCGGATTGGAAAATTATTATTTCTACTCATCCAGCCACCAAAAATTATGAATTTCTCAAGCAAGAGCTTGAATCAATCTCGCCCAAAGTAAAAATAATGGAGCTAAATGGCCCGACCGAGACTTACCTAAACGTAGCTGATGTTATTATCGGTCTCCCGCCATCACTGAGCACCCTTCTTTTTGCCGCCTCTCTCCAGTACCCAAAGAAGCCAATTCTTTCTCTCGATCCAAATCGTGAACTGATGGGAGATTATTACAAAGATTTTCCAGGAATCGATTATGTCACAAGTAAAATCACGCTGGAAGAAAAACTGAAACTAATTAGATCCGGCAAGTACAAAAAGCAAATGCCCAAGTTGACCCAAGAAGGTTTTAAAAATACCATTGAACTCATTCAATATGCCCTCAAAGAAAAAACCAAATAGGCTAACCAAGGTTTTAGCTACTATCGGCCCTGCCTCCACAGATAAGAGAATAATCCAAAAAATGGACGAGTCAGGCGTTGATCTCTTCCGGCTCAACCTCTCCCACACTCAAGCTAAAGACCTGCCGCGCCTCATAAAGCAGATCCAGTCATGGACTAAAAAACCGCTCTCGCTGGATTCTGAAGGCGCGCAAATCCGAAACGGTAAAATGAGAGGCGGCAAACTTGAGATTAAGACTCACAGCTTGGTTTCTCTCGTCAAGGCAAGTGAGCTTGGTACTGAAACCAAAATTCCTCTCTATCCGATTGATCCGGCGAAAACTCTCCAGGAAGGCGATCTTCTCTACATTGATTTTGGGTCGGTTATCGTCCAAGTCATCCAAATCAAGTCCGGTAAAGTTCTTGCCCGGACTCTCTCCGGCGGCGTTATCGGCTCCAATAAAGGTGTTGCCACGGACAGGCCCATTAAGCTCCCTCCATTTACAAAGAAAGATCTCGCCGCTTTTAAAATCGGCAAAAAATTCAAAATCAATAACTACGCCTTATCTTTTGCCACTAGTAAGGAGGGCGTGGATCGGCTCCGCTCCTTTTTTCCTTATCCAATCTCCCTTGTCAGCAAGATTGAGAGTATGACCGGCATCCGAAACCTGAAAGAGATTGCCAAAGCAAGCGACGCCATACTAATCGATCGAGGCGATCTCTCTCGCGAAGTGCCTATTCAAGAAATCGCCCTCACCCAAAGGCACATTCTAAACATCGGCAAAGAAACCAATACCCCAGTTTACGTCGCCACTAATCTTCTAGAAACCATGATTCACGCCGGCCAGCCCACTCGAGCTGAAGTCAACGACATCACGAGCACATTAATGAGCGGAGCAAATGGCTTAGTTCTTGCTGCGGAAACGGCTGTTGGCAAGTATCCCGTTGAGTCTGTCCGCATGATCGCCGGTGTTATTAGGGAAACCGAAGATTATCTCCACCGCCGCGAGAAAAGCCAACGCTACGACGGTGATCTCTATGACTACTCTTTCACATTGGTTGAGCCCCACGGCGGAAAGCTAGTACAGAATTACGCCGACGGAGCGATGCAGGCGCAAGCCAAAAAGCTCCACAAAGTTGATGTAAGCCAAGAGATTCTCTTGGATGTTACTCAAATCACTGATGGTGTTTATTCTCCTATCCGCGGCTTCATGAATAAGCGGGAAATGAACTCTGTCTTAGAAGATTACCGCTTGCCCAATGGGGTAGTCTGGACTCTGCCTATTATCTTCCAGCTTCCAAAAAAGGAAATTAGTTTCAAGAAAGGCCAGCGCATTGCTCTTGGTCGCAAAGGTGATAAAGAACGCTATGCCGTGCTGGAGGTTTCGGATATCCAAAAAATTGACTTGGAGGAAACCGCTAAACGATGGTTCGGCACCGATAGCCACGTCCATCCGGGCGTCGCCCGTATCTTTAAGCTTGGTGACTACATTGTAAGCGGCGAAGTTTTCCTTTTAAAAAAACCGCGGCTTTTCCCTGCTTCTTACACTTTAACTCCAAAACAATCTCGTCAAATATTTAAAAATTTTGATTGGCGAACAATTGTCGGTTTTCACACTCGCAACGTCCCTCACCGTGGCCACGAATTTATTCAGAAAGAAGCCTTAAAGCGAGTGAACGCCGATGCCCTCTTTATCAGTCCTGTGGTCGGTCCCAAGAAAACCGGTGACTTCAAGCCGGATGCCATTGTGGGTGCCTATCAAATTATGGTGGAGAATGGTGTCTACGAGCCCTACCCGGTAGTTGTCGGCGCCTTCCAAACTTATTCCCGCTACAGCGGACCGCGTGAAGCGGTCTTTACCGCCCTTTGCCGCAAGAATCTCGGCTGCAGCCACTTTATTATTGGCCGTGACCACACCGGCGTCGGCGAATTCTACGCCCCCGATGCATCTCAAAAAATCTTTTATGATCTGGGTATAAAAGATATTGGCATTACCCCAATCATGTTGGAAGCGGCCAACTATTGTAAACTCTGCAAAAAAGTGACAGACAAATGCCGCCACTCGGTAAAATCGAGAACTTTGATTAGCGGCACCGCCGCCAGGAAGCATCTCTTAAGCGGCAAAAAGATTCCTCGCGAGATCATGCGCCCCGAGATCGCTGACATGCTGGAAAACTGGTACAAAAAATCCCCCACTACCCTTTTTGAGAAATAATGATTATCTGGTTCACCGGGATGTCCGGTTCCGGTAAAAGCACGATTGCCGAGAGAGTTGAAAAGAAATTAGCCGATGACGGCTATTCCGTTCATCATGTTGATGGTGATCGCTTCCGCGCCAAAGCCGGTACCACTAATCAATTCTCCAGGGAGGCAATCCTAGAAAACAATTACAAAATTATTGATTACTGTGAATCTATCAAAAACGACTATGACATTATCGTCGTCGCCGTCATCTCTCCTTTCCAGGAAACTCGCGACAAAGCCCGCGAGATTTTCGTCGAAGATTACAAAGAAATTTTCATTGATTGTCCGATAGAAGTTTTGATCAGACGCGATACTAAAAATCTTTATTCCAAAGCTAAAGCCGGCGAAATTTCCAACCTAATCGGTGTCTCTCCCAATACCCCCTACGAACGCCCTCAAGACCCCGACCTCGTGATTGACACCTCCAAAACCACCGTTGCAGAAGCCGTCGAAAAAGTATACAACCTGATTACCAATGTCTGAAAAAGTAATCCTTATAGCCGACTACGGCCGTTCTGGACAGGGCTGGCTAAGCTACATGCTCTGCTATATTTTGAATGCCAAATACATTGAGCCCTACGATTTTCTAAAAGGCATGCTCTATACAACTGATGAACGGGTCATCTCCCTAACTGGAGGCAGTCTCCCCAATCGCCCCAAAAGCCCCTACTCCATGGTCATTAAGACCCACAACTGGCCGGCCAAAAACGTTAACTTAACCGACAAGATTATTTTCCTTACCCGTGACCCCCGCGACATCGCCGTTTCCGCCTACTACCGATATAAAGAATTGGTCAATCTTGAGCCACCGACAACTTTAAAAGAAAGGTTATTTTATACGCTGAGCTCTATCCGCCCTTTGAGCTACGCCTGGACTGCTCACAAATGGAAAAAATTCATCCGCCTCTGGACCGAAAGACCGGATATTAAATACCACCGGGTAAAATATGAGAATGTATCATCCCACCCCGTAGAAACCCTGAAAGAAATCCTCAATTACCTAGAAGTCAAAGCCAGCGATAAGCTCATCCAAGAAGCAATTGATAACTTTACCTTTGATAAGCTCTCCGGCCGCGAGAAAGGTAAAGAGGAAAGCAAAAGTATGCCTTTCCGCAAAGGTGTTGTCGGAGACTTTAAAAATCAATTTTCCCGGCTTGAGCTTAAGATTTTTCACGCCATAGCCGGAAAAACCATGAAGCACCTCGGTTACAGAACTAAATGAGATCTCTACTAAAATTTCTGAATCGTATCCTTCCCACTCCCCTAAAAAGTCTCCTCACTAAAACTCTTGGAGCCGCTCTTTTTTATTTTGGCTACAAACCGAAACAATTCCACAATACTCTGCCACTCCGAAAGCTCTTGAATACCTCTTTTTTTGATTACTACTTTTATAAAACCCGCCGCTTAAACAGTGAAGAATTAAACAATAAATTCTGGAAAGAGTGGGGTGCGAAATATCTCGCAAGTTTCAACCAGACGCCCATCCCCGAATATTACCTCAAAGAGATTGAGAACCTTATTGAAACCAAAAATGTGAAAACAGTTTTTGAGTTAGGGTGCGGTTTTCTCCGTCATTTGGAGCACCTCGCCAATAAATATCCCCACTTAGAGCTCTACGGAGTGGATATTACGCCGGAAATTGTGGATCACGCCAAAGCGCTAAATAATCCCCATATCAAGGTTTTTGTTGATGACGTAAGGAACATCGAAAAATACCGAGATATTCTGAAAAAAGCCGGGTTAATTTTCAGCTATGGTATCTTTGCCTATCTTAATCCCGTTGATCTTGAGAAAGTCTGCGGAATTATTCAAAAACACTTTAGGGGTTACGTCGTCTATAACGACGCCTCCCAAAAGCGCGACCTCTCGGAACTTATCAAAAGCATTAAGCTATCCAGTCAAAGCTACATCCACCCCTATCCTAAAATTTTTAAAAAATATGGATTAGAGGAAATCTCTTCCGGCTATTCTCCGGATAAAGAGAGTTTTAACTTTATCGGAAAACAACACAAGAAAAACCGCTGTTAACGGCGGTTTTTCTTTGCGCAGTTAATTGCTGCTGCTTAGTTAGTCGTTACCGTTGTAGACGCGGTTCTAGCTGTAGTGCCCTGACTGTTAGTGGCTATAGCTGAAATAGTGTGAACACCTACTGCGAGAGTCGCGGCACCATTATAAGGCGAAGTGGCATCAGTCACATAGGCCCCATCGGACGTAGTCGAGGCAGCACGAGACCACACAACATTAGTAATGCTACCTGCATAAGTAGTGACTGTAGCTGTAGCTGTCAAAGCAGTACCCGTAATCGTTGTAGCGATAGTAATCACCGGAGGTATATCTTGGAATCCGGCAATACCCGTGCCGAGAGCTTGAACTGTCAGGGTAACCGGAGCCGAAGTAGTCGTAACCGGACCCGAAGTACTTGTAGTTCCTCCGTTATCAGTAGCTTTGGCTGTAAGAATATGTTCGCCTGCTGATATATTGTTCCATCTCACGCTCCAGGGACCTATGGAGCCGGCATGGGTTCCGATTAAGGTTGCGCCATCAAAGAATTCTACTTTGCTGATCGTGCCGTCATCATCCACGGCTGAAGCGGTAACATCAGTAGAGGCCGAAGCACTAAGCTCAAGTCCGCCATAAGGAAAAGTAATATTAACTCGTGGGGGCTTATTTGCGGCAACAGCGGAAGTCACAGCAGTTTCGGCAGTAGTGGTTGCAGTGGCAGCCGGGGTCGGGGTAGTAACGGTTGGCTGCTGTCCTAGCTTAACAACCAATTGCTGCTGCAGATCTTGTATCTGCACAGTAAGTAAAGCAATTAATTGTTCCAGTAATGCATTAAGCTGACCTGCAAGATTGTCAATAATTGCTGATGGTTGAGTGGCTGTTGTGCTTTCAGGTGTCGGTTCTGGCGTACTAGTAGTTGTGGTGGGGGTAGTCGTTGTTGCGCTGGTACTGTCAGGTGCCGCAGTGCTGGTAGCTGAATAATAAGTATAAGTAGTGGTTTCTCCGCCCGGCACATAACGGGCTGAAGCGGAAGCGGTGAGAGTCACCATCCCAACCACCACGCCCACTAATATTAGGATATCCTTAGTAAATCTCATAGCGGTTAAATTATAGCACATAAAGCTCCCTCCCGATTGGGGATAACACTGGCAGAGTTGTTTTTGAACTCGATTTCGCTATACTAAACCGCGTTATTATGAAGATCCCTCGCCATACTACTCGAAAAACTTGCCGCGTTTGTGGCTCAAGTAAACTTGAGAAGGTCTTTAGTATCGGCAATCTTTATATCTCCACTTTTGTTAAGAGTAAAAAGGAGAAAGCGCCCCGCGCCCCGCTGGAACTGGTCCACTGTAAAAATTGCGACCTTCTCCAGCTAAAACACACCGCTCCCCAAGAACTGCTCTACGCTCGCCACTATTGGTACCGCTCGGGCATTAATCCCGTTATTACCGCTGACTTGAAAGAGATCGCCCAAGTAGCAACGAAGATGGCCAAACTTAAAAAGGGCGACATTGTTTTGGATATCGGTGCCAACGACGGCACGATGCTGAAGTTCTATCCAAAATCGGTGATTCGCGTTGGCTGCGAACCCGCTACCAATCTTATTAAATATTTGAGGAAAGTGACGCCTCACGTTATCGCCGACTTCTGGACCCACAAAAATTGGCAGAAAAAATTCGGCGACAAAAAAGCAAAAGTTATTACCGCCATCGGCATGTTTTACGACATGGAAAATCCAAATCAGTTCATTACCGATGCCGTGAAAGCGCTTGATAAAAACGGCGTCTTCATCGCCCAGCTTATGACTCTTGCTCCGATGATTAATACCAATGATCTCGGAAACATCTGCCACGAACACCTTGAATATTACTCTTATCCTTCACTCGTCTACTTTTTTGAGAAGAATGGTTTGGAAATATTCAAAGTAGAAGAGAATAGCATTAACGGCGGCAGTTATCGCCTCTTCGCCCGCCATCTGAAGAAAGGCAGCATTAAATACAAGGAGCCGAAATACGATTACAAAGCTTTCGCCAAGCGACTGGAAGCAAATAAAAAGAAGGCGGTTGATTTCATTAAGCGTGAAGTGAAAAAAGGTAAAAAGGTTTATGTCTACGGTGCCTCAACCAAAGGTAATACTATTCTCCAATACTACGGCTTGAATAATAAATTAATTAAAGCCGCAGCCGATAAAGACGAACAGAAATGGGGTAAGTATACCGTGGGCACTTTAATTCCCATCGTGAATGAAGAGAAAGCTCGCAAAGATGCTGATTATTTTTTCGTTTCCCCTTGGGCTTTCTTTGATACTTTTTACAAAAGAGAAAAGGAGTGGCTGAAGAAAGGCGGTAAATTTATTGTCCCTCTCCCAAAATTCCGAATAGTTAGCGCGAAGAAGTAATGGCGGCATCGTAAGTCGTTATACTTGTACAAGACCTCGCCGTGGGCGGGGTCTTCTCATTTTTGAAAAACGTGGTTAAGATAAACCAGCATCATGAAAAAAGCTTTAATTCTCGGTATCACTGGCCAAGATGGCTCATATCTAGCCGAGGTTTTACTGGAAAAAGGATATGAAGTGCACGGCTTGTATCGCAAGTCAGCCACTGGCAACACTCGAAATATTGAACACATTCTAGATAAGATTACCCTCCATCGCGGCGATCTTTTGGACACCACCTCTCTCTACCGAGTGATTAAAGAAGTTAATCCGGAAGAGATTTACAACGAAGCCGACCAAGACCATGTCGGCTGGAGCTACGACATGGTGGATTTTCAATACAACGTCACCGGCGCCGCCGTTGGGCGTTTGCTCGAAATCATTAAGCAAGTAAATCCCAGAATTAAATTCTTCCAGCCGCTCTCCTCAAATATTTTCGGCAAAGCGATGGAAACACCTCAAAAAGAAACCACTCCTTTTTACCCGCAAAGTCCTTATGCCTGCGCTAAAGTTCTAGCTTACGTTATCTCCAAATTTTACCGCGAAACTTACGGTATGTTTGTCGCCACCGCCATCTTCTACAACCATGAATCTCCTCGCCGTCCGGAAGAATATTTAACAAGAAAGGTGACCAAGTCAGTAGCTAGAATTTATGCCGGCCTCCAAAATTCCCTGGAACTCGGTGACCTCTCTGCTCAAATTGACTGGGGCTACGCCAAGGAATACATGGAAGCCGCCTGGAATATCATGCAACAGCCGAAACCTGACGATTACATAATTTGCACCGCTGAAACCCATTCAGTCCAAGAATGGGTAGATGAAACATTTGCCGCCGTTGGTCTCGACCCAAAGCAATACATCAAAATCAATCCAAAATTCCTTCGGCCAGCCACTACCACGGTTCTTGTAGGCGATATCTCCAAGGCCAAGAATGCCTTCGGCTTTAACCCTCAAGTAAAATTCAAAGAACTTATCCGCCTCATGCTTATTAGTGACCTAGAAGCTGTAGGCAAAACCCTGCCAACAACTTCATGAACCCCCACACCAATATTAGATAATGTTGCCTTCAGGCAACAGTTGATATTAGATCATTAATGTTCGTGGAATAATCTAAGTTAAAATATCATGGCTAACCAAAATCTTCCCCAATCCAATATTGGTGTGGGGGTAAAAAAACACATCGGGATTCTATTCCCCGTGAGATCGGGCGGTGGCGTCTTCCAGTTTACTCTAAGCGTCGCCAACGGACTCCTCGCTTACGCTCCGGATAAATTTCAATACTCCATCGTTTATTACGAGGGGGAGCCAAAACCCGTCATCTCGGGTAAGGCGGAATATATCGCCCTGCCCCGCCGTCGCCACAACCCCTTAAGAAAAGCAATTCACTTTCTGGGGCTTGTCACCGGGTTGGACTCATTGGTGATAAAAGAGCTGGATAAAGCCCTCCAGCATAGAAACATTGATCTTCTCGTCATCTCTACCCCCTTTTCTTTCGACGTGCCTTTTAAAATTCCTTATCTTGCCTGCCTCCCCGACTACATGCATAAATATTACCCCCGCTGGCCGGAATATACTTGGGCAACAAAGACGACCCGCGACATTATCTATCCCTACTATGCCCGCCACTCCCTTTTGACTGTAGCCGATTCTGTCCAGGGAGCGGACGATATTCATACCTTTACTAGGGTGCCCGTGACTAAAATCCGGACCATCTATTACGTTGCTCCCAGTTATACCTACGAGAACAAAGATATGACTCAGGAGAAAGCCGCGAAACTTCTAGGAAGATACAGACTACCCGAAAAGTTTATTTATTACCCGGCCCAATTCTGGCCTCAGAAATATCACGACCGTCTCCTCAAAGCCCTCCACAAGATTAAGCAAGAGCACGGAGTAGAAATTCCGCTGGTGATGGTAGGCAGCAATAAAGGCAACCACGCTCGCTACTTTAAACAGGTAATGGATCTCGCGGAGGGCTTAGGCATAAGAAACTTAATTACCCACCCTGGTTACGTGGAAGATATTGAAACCGTGGCGCTCTATAAAAAGGCGGTGGCCCTTGTTTCCCCTGCTTTCCAGGGGCCAACTACTCTTCCGCCACTGGAGGCAATGGTCTTGGGCACCCCGGTTGTAACCGCCAATATCTTTGAGGTACCGAAACAGGTAGGCGATGCCGCTCTTCTCTTTAATCCCGAGAATATTGATGATATTGCCGAAAAGGTTTATAAGGTATGGACCAATGAGAATTTGAGAAAAGAGATGGTTAAGAAGGGCTACGCCCAAACCAAAGACCTTACTCTCGAGAACTACGGGGAAAAATGGGCCGAGGTAATCGAGGAAGCTCTCCATTATGGCTCGCGATAAAGGGAAAGAGACTATAAAACACGGCGATAATATTATCGCCATCATCATCTACAACACTCACGCTGACGAAGGAGTAAATTTTCTCACTCCAGATGATTTCCCTAAACAGCTTGGATTCTTAAAGCATCCGGCAGGGCATGTTGTTAAACCACACACTCACAAGGTTATCCCTCGCGAGATTACGCATACCCAGGAGGTCCTTTTCATTCGAAGCGGCAGGTGTCGAGTTGACTTCTATGACAACGAAGGGAATTATCTTGACGCCCGGGAGCTTGAGAGCGGCGACATTATTCTTCTCGCTCATGGCGGCCATGGCATTGAGGTTTTGAAAGATGTTGAAATCATTGAAGTGAAGCAAGGCCCATATCTCGGAGAAGATGATAAAGCTCACTATTTCGAATAGAAATGATTCCGGTTAACAGGCCGCTCTTTATTAGCGGTGAGGCAAAATATCTAACGGAGGCCATTAGAACCGGCTGGATCTCTTCGGAAGGCCCTTTTGTCAAAGAGTTTGAGAATAAATTCTCAAGTTTCATCGGAAAAAAATATGGCACGGCGGTAAGTAGCGGCACCGCCGCTCTGGAAGTAGCAATAGGCGCCATTGAACTCAAGCCCGGTGACGAGGTAATAATGCCCACCTTCACCATTATGAGCTGTGCTGTAGCAGTGGTTAGCTACGGCGGCATTCCAGTATTTGTTGACGCCGACGCGTATTCCTGGAACATGGATGTCTCCCAGATTGAAAAGAAGATTAACAAGCGAACTAAAGCCATTATGGGTGTTCACATTTACGGCCATCCTTGCAACATGGACGCTATCAAAAAGATTGCCCGTAAGCACAAGCTTTTAATAATTGAAGATGCCGCTGAAGCAATTGGTGCCGAATATAAGGGTAAAAAGTGCGGTAGCTTCGGCGATATTTCCTGTTTTAGCTTCTATCCCAACAAAACCATTACAACCGGCGAAGGAGGCATGCTTTTAACGAATAGCAAACACTTTAAAGATAGGGCCGACATGTTAAGAGATTTGGGATTTGTTAAGGAGAAGAGGTATTACCACTCAGAAATCGCCAGAAATTACCGGATAACAAATATTCAAGCAGCTCTGGGCGTTGCCCAGATGAAGAACGTTAGAAAGTTAGTAAAAATCAAACGCGACTACGGAGCACTCTACAATAAGCTTCTCGCGAACATTCCCGGTCTTCAGCTCCCAGCCGAAAAACCCTACGCCAAAAACATCTACTGGATGTACGGCGTGGTCCTCGATAAATCCACTGGTTTTAACAACGAATCTTTCGCCAAAAAACTTGCCTATCATGGCATCGGGACGCGATCATTTTTCTACCCCCTTCACCGTCAGCCGGTCTGGAAAAAACCCCAATACCGCAGAGTTGCAGAGAAAAACAATGGTAATTTCCCAGTCGCCGATAAAATTTCCAAACAGGGTTTATATCTCCCCAGCGGTTTAGGCAATACCGAAAAAGAAATCCGCTACGTCTCCGCAGTAATTAAGAAATTACTGATCTAATGGTCACATTTTTTACTATTCCCAAACCCTTTGAGGGAGTAATCGGCACTGCTCAGAAAAACTCAATAAAAAGTTGGCTTACCGTTCATCCCGGAAGCGAAGTGATAGTGTTCGGCAACGAAAAAGGAGCAGTAGAAACCACCAATGAATTAGGATTCAGGCACGTCAAAGAAATCCGACGAAACAAATTCGGCACGCCGCTTGTAAGCGAAGCCTTTCAGATTGCTAGGAACATCGCCAAACATGATCACCTCGTTTTTATGAACACCGACATCATTCTTCTCAATAATCTCCTGGAAGCCGCCAAACTGATTCAATATCCCAACTATCTAATGGTCGGTCGCCGGACAGACTTAGATTTTAAGGAAGAAATTGATTTCACGAATCCCAGCTGGAAAGAAATGCTTATAGGTCGGGCTATGAAAGAGGGTGAACTCCATGGCTTCTCTGGCATTGATTATTTTCTTTTTTCCAAATCCTTAGCGCCGGAGATGCCGCCCTTTCCCGTTGGCCGCCCCGGATGGGACAGCTGGTTTATCTACTACATTCGCTCCCGCAAGATCCCTGTTATTGACGCCACTGAGATTATCACCGCCGTTCACCAGAATCACCCCTGGACCTGGAGTCCGACCGATCCAGAGAGCTTAAAAAGCGTAGAGATTGCCGGCGGATTGACTAATATGTCGACTATCCGCGACGCCGACTTCGTTCTTACCTCCGATGGGCTCATGCGGCCGCCTCTTATAAGGCGCGTGTGGAGTAACTTGTCCGGGCTTTATGCTTGGCGATTAATTCTTGCCTTGAAGCGCCGCATCCAGCGCGCATTTGCTTAGATACCAATCAATCGTCTTTTTTAGCCCTTCCTCAAATGGGGTTCTTGCTTTGAATCCAAACTCCTTTTCCGCTCGCGAAATGTCCAGTAATCTTCTCGGCTGGCCATCCGGCTTGGAGGTATCCCAGCGAATCTCACCCTCATAATTCGACAACCGGCAAATAAGTTCCGCTAAATCTTTAATTGAGATCTCCTTACCCGAACCTAAATTTACCGGCTCGGGCTTATCATATTTCTCGGCTGCCAGGATTATTCCTTCAGCCGCATCCTCCACATAAAAAAACTCCCGAGTTGGCTTTCCTGTCCCCCAAAGCTCGACGAAATTACTACCAGATTTTTGGGCTTCGATCACTTTCCGGATAATCGCCGGGGTGACATGGCTCGTTTCTAAGTCAAAGTTATCTCCTTCGCCGTACATATTAACCGGGAATAGAGTAATCACGTTAAAACCATACTGCTCGCGATACGCCTGAGCCTGGACTAAAAGCATCTTTTTGGCTAATCCATACGGAGCATTGGTTTCCTCCGGATAGCCGTTCCACAAATCATCTTCTTTAAATGGCACAGGCGTAAACTTCGGATAGCTACAAATTGTGGCAACCGCAACAAATTTCTCTACCTTTGCCCGTCTTGCCGCCTCCATCAAATGCGCTCCCATTATCAAGTTATCGTAAAATAATTCTCCTGGCCGCTCTTTATTTAATCCAATGCCGCCCACCTTGGCCGCAAGATGAATCACTAAATCTTGCCCTTCAACTACCTTCTCGCAATCCTCCCACTTACGCAAATCATAATCGCTATGCTTCGGTATAGATAAATTCTCGCTGGAACCCCCCCGCTCTAGAAGCTTTTTTATCAAATGAGATCCAACAAATCCCCCTCCTCCAGTAACTAATATCTTTTTATCAGTGAGATTCATGTCCTTCTTTAAAACCAGCTTCCTTTAAATATTTTTTAAGATAAGGATTCCAGTTGCGGTTAATCTTGGTAAACCAGCGCGAGTCCGAACTCTGCCAGTCAAGAATTATTTTTTCATCAACATCAACTTCCACCAAAAAGACCACGGCGATCATGTGAGTATTGGTACCCTTAAAGTATCCTATCCTTGAAAAGAATTCATAGGTGCCAAGTTGTTTTTTTATCTTTGCCGGCAGCCCGAGCTCTTGCTTAACTTTTCTTAGAGCCGCATCTCTTAATTTTTCATTTTTAAAAATTCGGCCGCCCGAGAACCACCACTGGCCTTTTTGAGGTTCGTTTTTCCGCCTTATCAAAAGAAATTGTCTTTTTGAAGGGCTTACAACTACCACATCAACACAGACCAGCGGCAGCAGCTTGTGGACTTTATGATAGAGGTCTCGAGGAATCGGTGAATTTACGACTTTCATTAAACTTTAAATAATCCCGTATTCCTTCAAGTCATGATCAACCATTATTTTTACCAAGTCATTCCACTTCGTCTTTGCTGTCCAACCAAATTTCTCTTTAGCTTTCCTTGGATCAGCTTGAAGATAGTGAACTTCAGATGGCCGCAAGTAGCGCGGGTCATTAACTTCAGCATAATTTTGCCAGTCCGGCATTCCGGCATGCTTGAATGCCTCCCCCACGAACTCTTTAACCGAACGGCTCTCGCCCGTGCCGATCACATAATCATCCGGTTCCGGCTGCTGAAGCATGAGCCAAGCCGCTTCCATATACTCCGGCGCGTATCCCCAGTCCCGCTTAGCATCTAAATTCCCGAGGTAAAGCTTCTTATCCAGTCCCGCCTTAATTCTCGCAACTCCGCGGGTAATTTTCCTGGTTACAAAGTTTTCACCCCTCCTCGGCGATTCGTGGTTAAACAAAATACCCGAAACGGCAAAAAGGCCGTATGCTTCTCTGTAATTCTTCGTAATGTCGTGAGCAAGAACCTTAGCCGCTCCATATGGACTTCGGGGATTAAACGCTGTTTTTTCATGCTGGGGGGCCGGTGAGTTACCGAACATTTCGGAGCTGGAGGCTTGATAGAACTTTACCTTCTTGCCAGTTTGGACTTCAAACTCTCGAATTGCTTCAAGCAGACGCAATGTTCCCACCCCGGTAACATCAAGCGTGTATTCAGGAATTTTAAATGAGATCTCCACATCGGACTGGGCACCCAAATTATAAATTTCATCCGGCTGAATCTTATAAATCAGTTTCCGAATGGCGTTTCCATCAGCCAGATCTCCGTAATGCAGATGGAAATTTACACCATTTATGTGCGGGTCTTGATAAAGGTGGTCAATTCGGGAAGTATTAGACGATGAAGCCCGCCGAACTACTCCGTGAACCTCGTATCCTTTGTCCAGTAGGAGCTCGATTAGATAACTTCCGTCTTGGCCAGTGGCTCCGGTAATAAGGGCTTTTTTCATAGATAAGTTGAAAGAATAACGCCTTCCATTCAAACATGAAATCGCCTTTAGTGTCAATTATTATTCCGTATCATAATGAAGCTGAATTTGTTGCCCGCGCTCTTCAGTCCTTAGTCAAACAGGACTACCCCAAAGAGAGGATTGAAATCCTAGCAGTCAATAGTAATAGCTCGGACAACTCGCGGGAAATAGTCGAATTTTATGCGAAAAAAGACAATCGCATTAAACTCTTTGATAATCCTCAGGGTTTTACTCCCATTTCTTTAAACATCGGAGTCAAAAATGCCAAAGGCGACTTCATCACCAAAAGCGATGCTCACACAATTTATCCGACGGATTATATTTCTAAGTGTGTTCGCTATCTCGAAGAATATAAAACTGCCGCCGTAGGCGGCGTGACTTATAATGTTCCCGCCGCTCAAACTCTCGCCGCCAAAGCAATTATTTTAGTGCTTGGTTCCCCCTTGGGCGGCGGTGGTTCTTTCAGGCAAGGCGGCGACAAACCCCGATTGGCTGACACGGCTTACGGCATCTGCTACCGCAAAGAGGTCTTTCGCAAAGTCGGCCTTTTTAACGAAAGATTAATCCGTAGCCAGGATTTTGACTTCAATCTCCGCCTAACGCAGTCCGGAGGCAAGATTCTTTTAGCGCCGGATATTGCTCTCACCTACTATCCCAAACAAAAAACGATAATTTCTTTCTGGCGGAGAAACTTCCTGGATGGCATCTGGGCAATTTTGCCTCTTAAATTCGGCTCCCCTATTTTTAAACCCCGACATCTCGCGCCGCTGGTATTTGTTTCCACCACTCTAGCTACTGCTGTCGGCTCAATTTTTTGGAAGCCGCTAATCTGGATATCCGTTGTAATTCTCACCCTCTATTTCACCGCAGCCCTCTACTTCTCCCTAAAAATCATCGCTCGCGAAAAAAACCTCCTGCTCTTTCCCTTTTTAATCCTCGCCTTCGCCGCGAGGCACTTCGCTTACGGTTTAGGCTCAATTATCGGAGCATTTAGATTGCTAACCCCCGGCAAATAAATGGACTTAAGAAAGGAGCGGGAAATTAACCATTACGATAAGTTGGCCCGAGGGTGGCAGGCAAAAGTGACCGTTCATCCGAAGCTAGCTCTCCTCGACATTGAAGCAATAAATGTTATGAGAATGTCGAGTTATCAGTTTCTCTATAAACTTCTCAAGCGATATGTTCCCGGCAAAAAAGTGCTTGATTATGGTTGTGGTCACGGCATGCACTCAATTCAAATCGCTAAAATGGGCGCTAAAGAAGTTATTGGTATTGACCTCTCCGAAGAATCTTTAAAAATTGCTGAGGAACGAAGAATGAAGTATGAAGTAAGCAATGTAAGATTTACTAAAATGGATGCGGAGGCGCTTGAATTTCCTGATAATTTTTTTGATATAGTTTTTGACGGCGGAACCTTCTCCTCAATTGAGCTTGAAAAAGGACTACAAGAAATCCACCACATTTTGAAACCAGGCGGATTGCTGATCGGCATTGAGACTCTCGGCCACCACCCTCTGGCAAACCTCAAGCGCTGGCTCAATAAAAAGCGTGGGGTGAGAACCTTTTGGGCTGCCGCTCACATTATGAAAATGGGGGATCTTGGATTGGCTAAAAAATATCTTGATCTCGAGCAGATCCACTTCTTTCATTTCGTTTCTCTTCTCACTATCCCACTTCAACGCCTCCCAGGTAGCCGAGCAGCATGCCGAATAGCAAATGGTATTGATAAAATTCTTTTTAAAATCTTTCCTTCCCTCAAAAAATACGCCTTCAAAGCAGTTTTTGTATTCTCCAAAAACGCAAAACCCCAGGGCGACTAGGATTTCGCGCCCTGGGGTCAAAGAACATCAGTTACGTCAAAGGAAAACTGCGCCGCCCCTTGAAGCTCCCGACATTCCACATCTCTACTTGCTTACAAGACCCGCAAGCATAGGCAACGACGGGGAATCCACCCGTATCTTCCCCTCGGAATTTGTAAAGTTGCCTATTGTCCTCTCGGCAACGCCGATTCCTCGCCTTACCGGCGTAACGAACGTTCGTTACGCCCTGTTTCTCCATAACCTTCACCACCTCGGCCTGAAATTCCGTCAACTCTAGCATAGCAATTTCTCCCTTCCGATATATAGATGTTACAGAACTAAAAAAATCGGCTTATGCCAAGAGCAACTTGCAATAATTATAGGAAAAAGTCAAAATCATTTTCGTATGATAAAGAGTTTACTTGACCTGGTTTTTGCCTCTCTCGGATTCTTACTTCTCTCGCCCATTCTTTTGGCTTTTGCTATTTGGATTAAACTTGATTCGCCCGGACCGGTTTTTTATCGAGGGGTAAGGGCAGGCAAGAATTTCAAGCCGTTTCGGATTTTTAAGTTTCGCTCAATGGTGGTAAACGCCGAGCAAATCGGTGGACCTTCAACTCCAGGAGATGATCCACGAGTTACCAAGTCCGGGAAGTTTCTTCGCCGCTTCAAGCTTGATGAGTTACCACAACTAATTAATGTCGTTAAAGGCGAGATAAGCTTGGTCGGTCCCCGCCCGGAAGTGATGGAATATGCTAAGCTCTACACCGGCGAAGAAAAAATAGTTTACAGCGTGAAGCCAGGAATGACTGACTACGCTTCCCTTTGGAATATTGATGAAGGAGCAGTGCTTGCCGGAGCTAAAACTACCGAAGAGGCAGAAAGAAAATATCTAAAAGAAATCCGTCCAGAAAAAGTCCGCCTCCAGATGAAATACGTCAAAGAAATGTCCGTGTGGACGGACATAAAAATCATTTTATTGACAGTAAAAAGCATCCTTTTTGACTAAGCCAGATCAAAACGCCATAATAAAATGTCAGAATGACTGATCACAAAAAAATAGCCACTGAAGCAAGGAAAAAGGTGCTGGAAATGATCTACCGGGCGCAAGGCAGTCATATCGGCAGCAACTTTAGTTGCATTGATATCTTAAGCGCCTTATTCGAAAAGATGGATTTAGAAAAGGATAAGTTTATCCTGAGCAAAGGATGGGCGGCAGCCTCAATTTATTATTTTCTGGCCGAGAAGGGGGTGATCCCAAAAGAAGATTTAGAGCGTTATTGCCGTCCAGGTGAAGAGGAATATATAGGTCTTATAGAGCCGAGGGGGAAATTCGGATTGGAATTTGCCGGGGGCAGTATGGGCTACGGCCTGCCTGCCGGGATAGGTTTTGCCCTAGGCAAGAAACTAAACAACGAGGAGGGGAAAATCCATGTTCTCCTAAGTGATGGAGAAATGCAAATAGGAACCACGTGGGAATCAATTTTAATTGCTAAACAATACAATCTTTCTAATTTAATCGCTTGGATAGACAACAATCGATTGCAGGCGATGGGAAGAACTAAAGATATTCTGGACATAGAGCCGCTGGATGAACGAGTTAAATCCTTCGGTTGGGCAGTCCAAAGGGTAGACGGCCATAACTTTGAAAAAATTAAATCCGCCCTCCAAAGTGCATCTAACTCATCTCCAAATATGATAATATGCGACACGATTAAGGGAAAAGGCGTTTCCTTTATGGAAAATAATAATCTTTGGCATTATGCCAATATTAAACAGGACGACTATGAAAAGGCCCTAGTTGAATTAAATGGCTGAAATAATTCAAAAATTAGATAACCGTAGGGCATTTATTGACGCCCTTTGCGAATTAGCGGAGGAAGACAAGGATATAATCTTTATAATCCCGGATGTCGGTTTCAATTATGCGGAGAAGTTTGAAAAATTATATCCAGATAGATATTTTAACTTTGGAGTAACGGAAGCGAGCACTGCTATTATCGCCGCTGCCCTGTCTCTAAGTGGCAAGAAACCCTATCTCTATTCAATGATTAATTTTGTTACCTTTAGAGTTCACGAGATGATAAGAAATGCTATTTGCATGCATAAAGCGAACGTAAAAATTATAGGTGTTAAAGGAAGCGAGAAATATTCTTTTTTGGGCTTTAGCCATAATCTTCTCCGGGATGACGAAGAAATAGATTTCTTAAGTAAATTGCCTGAAATGAAAACTTATATTCCAGAAACCCCAGAAGAAACCAAAAACATCATAATAAAATCATACCAAGAACCCGGTCCCGTTTATATCCGCTTATAAGTCGCCATGGATTATAAAATTCGTTTTGTAAATTATCCCCGCCACTGGCAAACCCATAGAGATGAATTCATGGCGGTTATTGAAGATCGCCTCTCCCGGGGTGAACTCATCATTCGCCAGGATGTACTTGATTTTGAAAAAAACATCTCCGAGTTAACCGGCGCCAAGTTTGCCAAAGGGTTAAATAGCGGTTTTGACGCGCTTCATCTCTCACTCAAGGCATTAAACATTGGCCCCGGCGATGAGGTAGTAACGGTTGCGCATACCTTCATGGCTACTATTTCCGCCATTGTTTTAGTCGGCGCTAAGCCGGTTTTAATTGACATCGGCAAGGACTGGAATATGGATATGAGTCTCTTGGAAACTGCCATCACTCCGAAAACAAAAGTGGTGATCCCCGTCCATCTTAATGGCCGGATGTGCGATATGGATACTCTCGGTCAGATTATCAAAAGATTTGAAGAAAAGGGGCAAAGGATTCACGTCATCGAGGATGCCTGCCAGGCCCTGGGAGCAAAGTTCAACGGAAAAGGCGCGGGCAGCTTTGGTGCAACCGGCTGCTTCAGCCACTATCCCGCCAAGATCCTGGGGTGCTTCGGCGAAGGAGGGGCTCTAACTACAAACGATGGGGGGTTAGATGAGAAAATTCTCCTTCTTCGTTATCACGGCGTGATGCGAGACCCAGCCCGTACTCCCAAGATGTTCGGCTACAATGCCGTTTTAGATAATATCCAAGCCGCTATTCTAAACGTTAAGCTGGCTCATTTTGATGAAGCCGTTACCCGTCGCGCAGAAATTGCCAAAAAATATCAAGCAGAATTAAGCGGTATTAAAGATTTGAAACTCCCCCATTTTGAAGACAGCCGCTACCTCGACGCCTATTGGAACTATGTCGTGCAAACCACCAAGCGCGATGAACTAAAACAACATCTGGAAAGCCAAGGGGTCGAAACGATTATTTCCTGGCCGAAGCCAATTTATTCTTACGATTTCTATAAAAAATCTTTTCCCGTAGATCCGCTCCCGGTAACCGAGAAAGTTTGCCGAGAAGTTATCTCCCTGCCGATTTATCCCGAGCTTACCGACGAGGAAGTTAACTTTGTTATCCAGGCGGTAAAAGATTTTTATACCAAATGAGGAAAAAGATACTAATTTTCACCGTCGCCGACGCGATTCTCTCCGCCCTCGCCCTTATCGCCGCTTTTCTCCTGCGTTTCGAGGCCACTGTCCCGCCGGAATACTATGACCGGTTGCTCTATTACATATTGATCTTCGTTGCTCTAAACCTCGTTTTCCTCCGAGCCGAACGACTTTATTCATTCACCTGGTCGTTCGTAAGCCTGACTGAACTCACTCGCCTCTTTCGAGCTTTAACCTACACCGCCGTCACTTTTGCCCTGCTTGTTTTTATCGGCCAAGGGACATTCAATCTTTTCTCCGGTTTTCCCCGATCCATAGTGCCCTTAAGCTATATTCTAAGTTTTGTTCTCATCGGCGGGTTAAGAATCTCCAAGCGAATTTGGTTTCAAATCACTCCCGAAAAAACTGCCTCCACTGGCGAGCCAATCCTTATTGTTGGCGCCGGCAAACCCGGTGAGCATCTTATCCGCTCTCTTCAAGCCGGCACTAACGACAATTATCGAATCGTGGGATTAGTCGATGAAAGGCCGGCAAACCAAGGCATTTCAATCCACGGCCTCCCGGTTCGGGGCTACATTAAAGATATTCCCGGGATCGTTAACGCTGAAGATATCAAGCAAGTCATCATCGCTCTGGAACGCCACGAAACCGACGCTATTCAAAATGCAGTAAACATCGCTCGCGAGGCAGGTGTCGCCAATATCAAAATTATCCCGGAATTCTCGGAACTTCTTGGCCAGACGCTCTCCTTCCGCAACCTAAAAGAAATCAGTATTGAGGATCTTTTAGGCAGGGAGTCGACTAATATTGAGACCGAAAAAATTAATGAATTTATTCGCAACAGGACGGTGCTTGTAACTGGGGCCGCCGGCTCCATCGGCTCCGAATTGTCTCGCCAGATCCTTCAATTTTCCCCCTCAAAATTAATCATTCTTGATATTGATGAAAGCGGTATTTTCAATCTTGAACACGAACTTAAACGCCTAAGACCGAGGGCTAATCTTAAAGCGGTTATCGCAAGCGTCACCGATAGAGTGAAGATCGCCGCCGTAATCGGGAAGCATAAACCGGAAATTATCTTCCATGCCGCCGCCTATAAACATGTCCCCTTAATGGAAAACCACCCGGAAGAAGCAATTAAGGTTAATGTTTTAGGCACCTTGAATACCGCCCGAGCGGCTGCCGAGTACGGCGTCAAAAAATTTGTTCTTGTTTCTACTGATAAAGCTGTCCGACCGGTTTCCGTCATGGGCAAGACCAAGCGGATTGCCGAGATGGTTGTTAAATCTCTAAATAACGAGACAGAAACCAATTTCGTAGCCGTCCGCTTCGGCAACGTCTTGGGCTCCAGGGGAAGCGTAATTCCATTATTCCAAGAACAAATCCGCCGCGGCGGCCCGGTAACCGTTACCCATCCGGATATGGTCCGCTACTTTATGACGACCCCCGAGGCCTCCCTGCTCGTTATGGAAGCCGGAGCAATCGGCCAAGGAGGAGAAATCTTCATCCTTGATATGGGAAAGCCGGTAAAGATTATTGATCTTGCCAGAGAGCTAATTCGCCTCTCCGGCTACACTCCCGATGTTCACATTCCAATTACTATCACCGGTATTCGTCCCGGAGAAAATCTCTTCGAAGATATCTTAACCGAAGAAGAAAAACAGAGCGGCGCCACCAAGTGGGAAAAAATCTATGTTAGCCGCACCGAAAATAATCTTCAACTGAGCGAAATTATAAATCACTTAAGCGAGCTGGAAGAAAAGCTTTTTACTGCACCAGAGGAAGAACTAAGAAACTTTCTCGATAGACTTATTGCCCGATAAAGAACTGGGCATACTTCTCATATTCCCTATTTAAAGCAACTGCTTTCAGATATGCGTTTCTCGCCTCGTCTTTATTACCCAAGTAATAGTAAGCTACTGCCTGGTTGAAAAAAACCTCAGCATTCGGTTTCCTCTTGGCAATATACTCCTCGCTCAATCTCAATACTGCCCCAAAGTCTCCCGCCTGCTGACCGGCAAAAACATAGCGGCTGTACTCGCTCTCATTAGCCCAAAAGTTAAGTCCGGCCGCCTCCGCCTTCTTAAACTCTGCCAGAGCCAACTCATAATTTTCAAGAACAAAGTAAAGATTACCGACAAACTTATAGGAGTAAGGTGGGCCAATTCTTGCCGCATGCTCTTTGACCAAATTCTCTGCTTCTTCCCGCCTCCCTTGAGTCAACAAGACGTCGGCTAACTCATTGACGTATTCAACTCTATCGGGGGCTATTGCCGTTCCTTGCCTTAGGAAAGTCTCTGCTTTTTTCAAATATTCGGGGCTGCCGAAGTGCCCGTAGCCATGCCTGTAGAGACGGCCAAGCACATAATAAACCTGCGGCTCTACCGGCCTATAATCTAATGATTTCTCTTCCTGGCCTGCCACTAATTCCCAGAGGGCGAGAGCATCCGCTTTTTTCTCTTCGGGCAACGGGTTATCAAGAACATAGAGCAAGCTCCAAGATGACTGATTTCCGACATCAAAATTAGTGTAAGGGGAGTTGATCCTTGAGGCCCGCTCGAGGAATCCAGCCGCTTCGCTGAGACGACCGCCATTTAAATAACTTTGATACTGAAAAATAAGAGCGTTGGCCCGATACGGTTGCCAGACATTCTTATAAATTAAGTACGGCGTAATAAGGACGAGAACGAGGGTAAGTGCATAAACCCAAGCCGCCGGCAACACCTTTCCTGCCTTTCCTCTAGCTGCATTTGTCATTGCCTCCTCTCCATTAGCCCGTTCGTATTTGAAATAAGTGAAGCCGAGCAATGGGAAGAGCCCTAAATACATCGGGAAAGTATCAAAAAGAAACCATCCCTGAACCAAAAATCCTAAAAAGGTTCCGGCGATAATCGCCCCGACTAGCTTGTCTCTCGTGCCCCGCGTCAGTAGCTTTCTAGCCGCATAAAAGATTGCTCCAATCCAGAAAAGATATAAAGAAAATCCGACCATCCCCCCTTCAGCTAAAACATCCATTAACTGGTTGTGGGAAGAGTCAAACCAAGATTCGTCTTTAGCCGCTTGATAGTTGTAGTGTGCGTTAAAGGCCGCGTCGTAATTCTCCGGACCCCAGCCGAAAACCGGCTTGTCTTTGAATGATTCCAAAGCAATTATCCAGCCCAAATAGCGTTCTCTGGCAGCCCCTAAGTTAGCCAAGTCCGATACATCGGCAACACGATTCAAAATGTCATTGCCGGTAACAAGAGGTGATTCTTTGAAAGCAAAGACGCCCCCCAAGCTCAAAAACATTAAAAGCAAGACACCTACTGCTCCGAAGACAAGTTTCTGTTTCTCCCGCCGCAAGTAGATTGCCGATAAAAGAGTGAACAGGAGAAAACCGGCGATAATCCCCAAATAAACCCCTCTTGTTTGGGTAAAGATGAGCGTCGCCAGAAAAAAGAGAATTAGAGGGCCTAAAATCCACCCAACCAATTTCCGCTGTTCTTTCTTGGTATAAACCCAGAGAATCCCGGCCACCCCAATCGAGAAGAGCATAAGGGCAGCTAAGTAAGAAGGGTTATTAAAAAATCCGGCTAATCTCGCCTCGTGCAATCCCCAAGCATAAACGGCAACCGCGAAGGCGACTCCAGCAAAAACCCATAGAAACGCCCGCCACTCGTTGGGAGTGCGCATCACCGAAGCAATCATTAAGAGAAATAACACCCAGTGGCCGAACTGAACTATCCCATCGCTCCGCTCAATGTTTGAGAAGAAAGAATGCATTGGATCAACCCCCAGAAATGCAGTCACGACTAGTCCTAAGAGAAACAGGAGCGTCCCTAAAATGACCGGATTTTTAAATCGAGGGCGAAACTCTGGCTTCCGAGCTATGAGTATGAGCCAGAAGAAAAGAGAAATTTCCACCAAAAGACGGAATACATAGACTCTTCCGGTGACGAAGGGGAAAAAGAGAGAG
>JAUYKE010000038.1 GCA_030700125.1 Candidatus Colwelliibacteriota bacterium | reverse complement strand
CGCGCCAAATCTTCCTCACGCATTTTCTGATAGCGAGCTCGGTCTGTTTCAAGGGCGTAGTGGTATTGATCATCAATGGGCACAGGTTACAGGTTATAGGTTATAGGTTATAGGTTTAGAGATTACAAACTATTACCTATTACCTAACACCTATCACCTAGTTTTGCTTGGCCAGCTCTTTCTTGGCTTCCTCTATTTCCAATATCTGTCTCGGGTCCGAGGTAATTATCTGGTCTTCGGCATAGGATGCTACTACGCGCAAAGCAACATGATTGGTGCCGGCAAAGAACAAGCCGTGGCCCACTCGCGACTCCAGAAGATAGAATTTTTCCGCGTCGGTTAGGTTGAATGTTTGTTTTACCATATCAATTGTTGACGGCGATTGTTTGAGCAGTAATTGCAGTGAAGAATTGGACACAATGGGCTTGCCGTAGGCGGATGCCATAAAATCCGGAATATCCTGTGAAATCGTGGTCAGACCCAAATAATATTTGCGGGCGCGTTTGGCAATACTGAACAAAAACGCCGCTCCCGATTCGTATTTCATCAAAATCCAGGCCTCGTCTATGGCTAAAATACGTTTTTTTAGCTCGGTTCTGATTTGTGTCCAGATGAAATTGAGCACCAAATACATTGCGATCGGGCGTAATTCTTCTTCCATGTCGCGGATACTGAAAACTACTAACTGATTATCCAGCTCCACATTGGTCGGATTGTTCAAAAAACCGGCAAAAGTGCCCTCGGTATATTTCTTGATTCTAATGGCCAAGGATTCGGTGCCGGCCATGCTTTCAAGGACATTTTGAAAATCCGACATCAACGGCGGCACAGCATTTTTTAAATCGGTTGTTTCCGGCGTAATATCTTTAATGGCGTATGTTTGGTTAATGGTCTCGTCTAGGATTGCGTCTTCTTCCGGTGTAAGCGTCCCTAGCATCAGCTTAAAAAGACCCATCAGGTTAATTACATGAGAACGCAAGACATCAGACGGACTTTCATCCGGCAATGGTTTGGGCAAGTCAAACGGGTTGATGTGATGCGGTGAAGCAATTGATATTTTTACGGAAGTACCGCCAACCGTATCGGAGAGGAATTTATACTCATTTTCCGGGTCAATCACAAAAACTTGCGTGCCAAACATTAAGCTTCTTAAAATTTCCAGTTTTACGGTGTAGCTTTTGCCGCCGCCCGATTTCCCGAAGATGACCATATTGGCGTTTTCCATTTCAAAGCGGTCAAACAGAAC
>JAUYKE010000033.1 GCA_030700125.1 Candidatus Colwelliibacteriota bacterium | reverse complement strand
AAGCTGAAGGATAGCTCTGAACATCCCTTTGTCCTTATCATTGGTGGCGCAAAAATGGCAGATAAGATTGTACTCATAAAATATCTTTTGCCCTTTGTGGATCACGTTCTTGTCGGTGGCGGCCCGGCTAATAATTTTTTGAAGATAAGCAAGGTTGATATTGGCTCTTCAATTAACGAACCGAAGCTTGCCCAAACCGCAAAGCTGCTTTACCGAAGCAAGAAAGTAGTGATTCCTGTCGATTGGAAAAAAGAAGGCGGTAAGATTCTAGATATTGGGCCGGAAACCATCAAATTCTATTCTAAAATCATCGCTGAAGCTCGAACTATTATTTGGAACGGCCCAATGGGATATTTTGAAAATAAAAAGTTCGCTGTCGGAAGCGAGAAAATCGCTAAAGCTATCCTAAAAAATAAAAGGGCAAAAACGGTAATTGGCGGAGGGGAAACCATCGCCGCTTTACCGTTAAAAATTAGTAAACAGGAATACGGTAAGATCTTTATTTCTACCGGCGGGGGAGCAATGCTAGAATTTCTGGCAGGCAAAAAGCTGCCTGCCATAGAAGCTCTCCATGAATAATCGCATCCGATACAGATTATTTGATATTCCTCTCTCGGAACGAAATCTGTGTTTTTTTGACCTCGAAACCACCCGCCTGGACTTAAAAGCCGAAATAATTGAAATAGGGGCTATTAGGGTAGAACCGAAAGAATTTAGAATTTTAAATGAACTGGAATTGAAAATAAAACCGGAAAAAATCAGCGAGGCGGATCCCGAAGGGTTGGCTATAAGCGGCTATAGTGATGGTGACTGGATGGAGGCCGTAGCGCTTGAAGATGGCGTCAAAACTTTTTTGGAATTTGCCGAAGGAACAGTACTTGTGGCCAACAACTTGCCCTTTGATTGGATGTGGCTCCAAAAAGCTGTTGAAGATTTGAATCTTCAACCCACTTATTTTTTTAAGGGACTGGATATTTTTTCCTTAGCCTGGCTTAAATTTAAGGCGGAGCCCCACACCGAACCGCTAGCTGCTAATCTGTCTTTAAAACAACTAGCAACTTACTTTAATGTTGACATGGGCAAGCATCACCGAGCGCTTGACGATGCCCGCACCGCCTATAACATCTTTCTGAAACTAACAGAATAGACATTAGACACTAGTCATCAGACATTAGAAGATGAACAAGGTAAAATCCTTTCGCGATTTAAAAGTTTGGCAAGATGCCCATGCCTTCACAGTTACTGTTTATAAGTTGACAGCTACTTTTCCTGAAAACGAGCGGTTTGGGTTAACTAGCCAATTACGACGCTCAGCGTCCTCAATAGGGGCTAACATCGCAGAGGGTTTTGGCAGATATCATTACAAGGAAAAGATAAAGTTTTACTTTAATGCTAGGGGCTCTGCGATCGAATCACAAAATCATGCTTTACTGGCTAAAGATTTAGGATATCTATCAGAGGAAAGGACAGAAAAGCTACTGGAGGATACAAATGAAATATTAAGAGAGTTGAACGGCCTAATCAAAGCTACTGGTAAAAACCCTAATGACTAATGTCTAATAACTAATGTCTAGACTCATAATTTACATCGATGGGGGAGCGAGGGGGAATCCCGGACCGGCTGCTATTGGTGTGATTATTGGCTCGCTAACCGGCGAGAAAAAATATCAAGAGAGAATAGGAAGAACAACTAATAATGTTGCCGAATACAAGGCGGCTATTTTCGCTCTCAAGAAAGCCAAGCAGATTTTAGGCAAGAACAAAAGTTTGACCGAGATAGAGATAAGAAGCGACAGCGAACTTCTCTGTAAGCAGATGAACGGCCTTTACAAGATAAAAAACAAGGAGCTCCAGTCGCTCTTCATTGAACTTTGGAATCTAAGGCAGGATTTCAAAAAAGTGGCCTTTCTTCTCATAAAAAGGGAACAAAATAAGGCGGCAGATAGCCTGGTCAACCGGGCACTTGATACCCTCGGACTATAAAGACTTATCCACAGAACCCTCGTATATTCCTTATACCAATTCTGGTATACTAGTATACGCAGGATAGTGAAATATAAAGCACCTACAGGTTCTTTAGTCTACATCAGCGTAAACAGCTCGGGGGTTATAAGAATTAAGAGCGATAAAAGGGGTGACCCTTTTTTAATATCTAAAAAGCATTCGGAAAAGCGCCTTATTTTTTAAAGAATATGTCAGAGAGAAGATACTATCTCAATGAAATTATAAAACGGGTGGATCGAAATAAAACCACTCTAATTCGTTGGGAGTCAATGGGACTAATACCGAAAGCCAAGAGAGACTCACGAGGCTGGCGTTATTATACTCGCGAAGAGATAGACGCAATCGTTGACTCGATCAACAAGAAAAACCATTTCCGATATCCAAAACTTCCCCTACTTTAATGGACCTAAAAAACTATCCCAAAATAATATTACTGCTGCCAATTTTCATTTTGGGGTTGTTCAGTTTTGTCATAAGCGTTGAAGGCGCAACAGGGGTTCCAAAAATTTTAAATTATCAGGGACGGCTTCTAAATTCGGATGGCGATCTCCTTGGGGGAACCGGAACAGATTACTGCTTCAAGTTTTCTATTTACGATGATGCCACCGTTGGCGCCCCAGATACCAAACTTTGGCCAACCGGCTCGCCCTCAACAATGACTAGTAATGTTAAGAATGGTGTATTCAATGCCGGCATTGGTGACACGACGGCCGGAGGTGACACGCTTGATTTCAACTTCCAAGACAACGACACAATATATCTTAATGTCGAAACGGCAACTATGGTTGGTGCGACTTGTGCCGCCGGTGATGGAGCAGAAAGTTTTGAAAATCTAGCTCCCCGTCGAAGAATTGTTTCTACCGGTTTCGCTATTAATGCCAGTACTCTCCTGGGTCTTACTCCTTATGAATATGCTTCCAGTACCCAGATTCCGGTTTTAAGCAACGGTAATCTTAACCTGGGAGCTGCCAGTCCTCAAATTAATGCTACCGGCACCAATACGCTCACTTTTCAGGGAAACGGGGGGACGGGGAATATCCAGTTCTTTTCCGCTTCTAACACCTTAACTTCCGCTGGCGCTCTGACTTTAGCCGGAGGAATTACGTCAACCGGCTTAACTATTAATACCCTGAATCAAGGATCTCTTCTTTTCGCCGGAAGCGGGGGAGCCCTATCTCAAAGCAGCACTGTCCTATATTGGGATAATGTTAATGGGAGATTGGGAATAGGAAATAATGCGCCGTCTTCAACCCTGCATGTCTCGGGAGGTCTCTCGGTTACAGATCCCACTATTAACGGGGTTCTCTATACCAATAGCTCTAATCTCTTAACCGCCCTCGCCTCTTCCACCGCCGGCAAGGTTCTTACGGCTACGGGAACCGCTCCATACTTTTCTTGGGAGACCGTATCTGGGACCGGCATCACTTCCCTGAACGGCCTCACCGGCGTCACCCAAACCTTTGCCACCTCCAGTGAAACTAATGTTGGAATAAAGATCGTCTCATCCGGCACCACCCATACCTTCACTCCCATCTGGATCGGCACCTTAGGCGTGGACAGGGGAGGCACCGGCACT
>JAUYKE010000025.1 GCA_030700125.1 Candidatus Colwelliibacteriota bacterium | reverse complement strand
AGCCGTTGTTTGAGCTCCGGCTACCGGAACGAGCATTGCCGCCCCAGAGAGCCAAGCCGCAGTAGCAACAGAAACGCCAGCTGCAACAGCTTTCGTAGAAAATTTTCCCATTTCGACTTTATTAATTTTTATTTTAATTTTCGACTATCGATTTAGTCTTTTCAGAAGATCATCTTCTTTGGCCATCATCGACCTGCCGCCTACTTTTCGTGAGGTAAGTGGCTAGCTTGATAACCGCAAGATAATCCTAGCTTCAATTCTATAACACCCTTCACGGGCGTCCCATGTGGATAACTAGTGACTAGTATCCACGGTATTTAAAACGTCAGCAGCTCTTCCTTGGTTACAGGAGGTTCTGCCGCCTTAACGTAGCTGAGCGGCCCGCTTTTACTGCCAAGTCTTCTAACCAATCCTCCTTCGGCCAGTCTTTGAACGTCATTTCTTATAGTTCTTTCCGTACAACCCGGAAACTGCCCCGCTAAATCTCTCATTCGGCACCCATCCGGAAATTTCCGAATAAGCTGAAGGATAGCTTCTTGTCTTCCTAATGTGTTTCTTAAAGATCTTCCGTTCTCAACAGGTGTTTTTAAGGCAATAATCTCACTATTTCCACTATTGACAAGTTTTCTTTCTGATTCGGAAAATAATTCGGAAATTTCCGAATTAATTTCCGGATCTTCCAGAAGAAGTTCACGAAGATTATTCAGTTCGCGGCAAAGAACCCCGGCGTTCAATTGATTCATCTCTCCCAGTATTTCCGCCAAACGAATGAGCCTAAGAAGTCTGCCTATTGTTTCCTCATTGGCAATCTTCACTAATTCTATAGCAGCCCTTTCCAACTCCCCCCGGAGATATTCATGCCCCACCAATGCAGCCACCCGAAAAACGGCATAAGAAATGTCGTGCGTCAAATCATCAACCCAAAGGTCTCGAGGCATATTGTCGGAAAAGTAGCAGAAACCTCTTCCCAAAGTCAACCGCAACTAGTCGCCCAAACCTGCTTTTGAGAACCTGCTCTCGAGAAAATAAGTTTAGGCAGCTATACTAATCTTATGCCGAAGCAAGCTGTAGTCCTCGTGGTCCTGGATGGCTGGGGCATTGGGAGGCCAAATGCCTCTAACCCTATCCACGTCGTCCAACCGGAGAATGTGAATTACATCAAACACAACTACCCTGCCGGATCCCTCCAGGCCTCCGGCATTGCCGTCGGTCTCCCCTGGAGCGAAGAAGGAAATTCCGAAGTCGGCCATCTTACACTGGGGGCCGGGAAAATCATTTATCAGTACTTCCCCCGCGTCAGCTTTGCCATCAAGGATGGTTCTTTTTTTAAAAATCGGGCTCTCTCGGATGCTTTCACTCGCGCTAAAGAGAATAGATCTCGAGTGCATTTGATCGGGCTCCTCACCGACAGTGGCGTTCACGCCCATCTTGACCATCTCCAAGCCCTCCTGAAGTTTGCCGACAACGAAAGTTTTTCTGATATTTATCTCCACCTCTTTACGGACGGTAAAGACACTTCCCCCAAAGGCGCTCTTAAGCTTATTAAGCAGATCCCTCAGGAAAAAATCGCGAGCATCAGTGGCCGCTATTTTGCCATGGACCGTGATTTCCATTGGGATCGAACCGAGCAAGCCTATCAGTCGATTACCGGTCGGGGAAGAAATTCTGATGCCGATCCGGCCAAGCTTATTCAGTCATTCTATGAGCGGGGGGTAACCGATGATTTTATTGAACCAACCGTCTTAAAACCGGAAGGTGCAGTTAAGGAAGGCGACAGCTTAATTTTTTTTAATTTCCGCGAAGATAGCATCCGCCAACTAGCTGAGATGTTTATTAATCCGCAGACAGGGAGTGACCCTTCAACAAGCCGAGAACAAACCCACCAAATTCCCAAGAACCTCTATGTTGCCATCTTCACCAAATACAGCGGTAAATTTAATCTGCCGGTTGCCTTCCCCTCCGAAGAGATCACAAACCCGTTGAGTAAAGTACTTGCCGATAATAACAAGGTTCAACTAAAAATTGCCGAGACCGAAAAATATGCGCACGTCACTTACTTCTTTAACGGCTTTAAAGAAGAACTTTTCAAAAATGAATATCGGGTGCTTATCCCTTCGAGAAATGTCGCCCGACCGGACGAATTTCCGGAAATGATGGCTGCTTCACTTACCACCCGGATTGTCTCCGCCTTAAGCGAAGGCGTTTACGACTTTATTCTCGTAAACTACGCCAATCCCGACGTGATTGCCCACACCGGCAACTTCGCGGCCGGTCTCAGTGCCGTGCGTGCAGTTGATAAAGCAATTGGTGCTCTCTTAAAAGCTACCCTGGAACGTAACCACGTTCTTATTATTACCTCCGACCACGGCAATATCGAAAGAATGACTGACCCCCAAACGGGACACGCGGAGACAAAACACGACCTGAGCCAAGTCCCCTTCTATTTAATTAGAGCGGGGGAGAAAAGACCAAAAAGTGATGCTCTTGTAAAAAAGATTGAAAGCGAGAGTATCGGCGTCCTGTCCGACGTCGCCCCAACCATATTGGCATTGATGGGGCTTCCAATTCCAAAAGAGATGACGGGAATTAATCTCCTTAATTTGCTCCGGTAATGCAAAAATGAAAAAGTAAAATGGAAAATGACAATGAAAAATTTTAAAATTTTAGCTCTACCATTTTGATTTTTGATATTTAATTTTTACACTATACAAGCATGGGTATCATTCAAAAATTTGCTCTGATTTTTCTCACTAGCGCCATAGCGCTTTACCTATCCTCCATCTTCGTTGACGGAGTAAGCATCCCTTTACGCCTTGAGGGCTTCGCAATTGTAGCCGCCGCACTCACCCTCATTCATCTTTTCATCCGTCCCCTCATTAAAGTCGCCCTTACTCCGATCACAATCTTAACCCTAGGACTAGGCAGTGTTTTGGTTAATGTCTTGACTCTTTATCTTCTTGACCTTATCTTACCCACTGTCGCGATTAGTGGCTTTCTCCCATTAATTTTCACTACTTTTATCGTGAGCATTGTTAATCTCGTAGTTGCCGCTGCAGCTAAAATTATCTAAGACGATGTCCATTATCACCATCGGACAATTAATCACGGCTCTAATAGTCATCATCTTAATTTTACTTCAAGAGCGGACTTCCGGTGCGGGGGGTCTTTTTGGCGGGGGTGGCGGAGAATTTTACCAGCGTCGCCGAGGGGTTGAAAGGATCCTTTTCATTACCACCATTGGTGCTGCAATTCTCTTTACTCTCCTTTCAATTTTGAACCTCCTTTTCTAGGACGAGAGTTCTAAGTAATAGTTGGATGTCTTTAAAGGATTTTATAACTGGGTCTAGAACTTTTGCGCTTATCCGCGCCCTTTCGAAAAAAGAGCAATTTGCCCTCTTTGCGACAGCCCTTATCTTCCTCGTTTCCGCTATCACTTACGGCACTCTCTACTTTCAAACAAAAACCGAAACCGTTGCCTCAAGCGGCGGAGAATTCCGGGAAGGAGTAGTGGGCCAGCCGGTATTCATCAATCCCATCTCCCCGTCCACGGAAGCTGACAGAGATATCTCCCGACTAGTTTTCTCGAGCGTTACGCAGACGGCCGAGAGCGTGAAGCGTTCAGAGGACGGAAAAACCTGGAACGTTCGGCTTAAAGAAAATATCCTTTGGCACGACGGCGTGAAACTTACCGCCGATGATATTATCTTCACCCTGGATCTTGTCCAAAACCCGGAAGCCAAATCCCCTCTTTTCGCCAGCTTCCAGGGAGTAGCCGCCGAGCGCGTTAGCGAGCTCGAGGTTAAATTTACCCTTCAGGGCCCTTACGCTTTTTTTGAAACTGATCACCTAAATTCGCTTCGCATCGTCCCCAAACACCTTTTCAACGATATTCCAGTTGCCAACCTCAAGCTCTCAAGTTACGGTCTCCGCCCCATTGGCTCCGGCCCCTATGAAGTCACTTCCCATAACTCTGATTTGAATGGCATCATTACCGAACTTAAGCTTGAAGCCAACAAAAAATATTTTGGCGGCCAACCCAATATCGGTACCTTTACTTTCAAGTTTTACCGAAATACCGCCGACCTCATTAAATCCTACAATTTAGGCCAAATTGACGGCGCGGGTATGAGCTCGGCTGAACCCCTCACGGATAATGAGGTGAGTATCAGACACGAGTCCTACGAACTGCGCTCTCTTCGCTACTACGCTATCTTTGTGAACCCGGGCCTAGCTCCCAAAGAGCTGGGCAACCGAGATGTACGATACGCCTTAACCGACGCCGTAGACCGAGACAGAATCATAAAAGATGTTTTTTTAGGATACGCCACTCCCCTCTACGGGCCAACCGGACTAACTTCTAATCCGGCAGAAGGTTCTAATCGTAAACTCCTCCAAGGGCTGAAACTTAATATGATCGTTCCCTCCGAACCATTCCTCATTAAAACCGCTCAGATCGTAAAGGAGAACTGGGCCTCATATGGTGCCGAGGTAAATCTCCAGATTCTCCCGTCGAAAGATATCCAAGAAGAGGTCCTGCGAAAAAGCGCTTACGAAATGATTCTTTTTGGCAATATCACTAAAGAGAGTGAAGACCTCTTTGCCTTTTGGCATTCTTCGAGAAGGTTCTACCCCGACCAGAATTTAGCCCTTTATCGCAACACAAAAGTTGATGCTTCTCTTGAAGAATTCCGGAAAAATTTTGACCCTGAAGAGCGGGGTATCCTGCTCAAAACTATATCAAACACCATCGCCTCTGATGCCCCGGCTGTTTTCCTCTACTCTCCCCACTATATCTATATCACTTTCCCTCAGTTGGGAGGCCTTGATAGAAAAACCACCATTAATACCAGTGACGACCGCTTTGCCGATGTCGCTAACTGGTACGTCAAAACCAAGAGGGTGTTTAAGTAGAGATTGATCCCGCACCTTTTGCTAATAAAAAGGTGCGGGATTGACAAGAAAAGTCCAGCACTGCTACTATCTTACTAACTGTTAAATGCCTCATAAAAATCTCCCCGCCCCTGTGGTGGAATTGGAAGACACGCAGCGTTCAGAGCGCTGTTCCCGCAAGGGAGTAGAGGTTCAAATCCTCTCAGGGGCACCAGAAGAAAAACGGTTTTATGCCTAAATCATTAGAATTTGATTCGAAATTCGAGTTTCGAAGTTAGAAGTTAACTAATATATGCCTCAAGCAACCGTCAGACGCCGAGCGATCACTCTTCCTAGAAAGGTTAGCTCTGCCGCGCCCGCTCCGAAAAGATCTCGGGCAAAAACCGCACCCGCCGGCGAAGAGTCGCTTCGTCTTATTCCTTTTGGCGGCTTGGAAGAAATTGGCCGCAATATGTCGGTTTTAGAATACAAAGACGAAATTATTATTATTGACGTAGGGATTCAATTTCCGGAGGAAGAAACTCCGGGCATTGATTACATCATTCCCAACATCGCCTCTCTCTTACCTAAAAAGCAGAATATCCGGGCGGTAGTTTTGACTCACGGCCACTACGATCACATCGGCGCTATTCCCTACCTTATAGGTAAATTAGGCAATCCACCCATTTATACCCTCCCCTTAACTAAAGCCATCATCGAAAAACGCCAAGAAGAATTTGTTAACGCGCCAAAATTAAATGTTGTTGTCGTTAAGCACAAAGACAAGGTAAAAATTGGCCGATATTTAGAGTTAGAATTTTTTAGTGTCGAGCACCCCATCCCCGACAATACCGGAGTTGTGATAAAAACTCCTATCGGTAACATTGTACACTTTTCTGACTTTCGACTGGATTATGATGCCGAGGGTAATCCTCAAGGGTTGGATATAATCGAAAAAATAGGCGACCTCGGTATCCATACTCTAATGATCGACAGCACTAATGCCGAGGAGGAGGGGCACTCCGTTTCGGAGCGGGTTGTGGAGGAAAACCTCGAGGAACTTTTCCGGAAGGCCGAAGGGAGAATTATCGTGGCGACCTTTTCTTCAATGCTTACCCGAATCGCCGAGATGATTAAAATTGCCGAGAAGCTTAACCGGCGGGTGATTATTAACGGCCGTTCAATGAAAGATAATATTCAGATTGCTCAAAAGCTGGGATACATCAAGTTTAAAAAAGAAACGAGCATCCCAATTCAGGAAATCAACAAACACAAAGACAACAAAATATTTGTTATCTCAACCGGAGGTCAGGGAGAACCAGGTGCAGGGCTAACAAGAATCATCGCTGGAGAGCATCGACATATTCAAATAAAACCGACAGACACGGTAATCTTTTCTTCTTCGGTAGTCCCCGGTAACGAGAGGAGTGTCCAAAACCTTAGAGATAGTCTTGCCCGCCAAGGAGCCGATGTCTACACATCTAAAATGCTTGATATTCATGCGAGTGGGCACGCGCCAAAAGAGGATCTGAAAACGGTTATGAAATTAGTGCGGCCCAAGTTTATCATGCCTATTCACGGATATTATTTTATGCGAGCCGCTAACGGTAAAAACGCCGTTGAGGTCGGAATACCTAAGGAAAATGTTCGCCTTTTAGACAACGGACAAGTAGCTCTCCTCACTAAAAACCAGTTTATTGTTAGCGGAGAGTCCGTGCCGGCGAACTATATAATGGTGGACGGCTTGGGTGTTGGCGACGTTGAAGAGATAGTTCTTCGCGACCGCATGGTTCTTTCCCAGGAGGGAATGATCGTCTTAATCGTTACCATTGACCGGAAAACCGGTCGCTTGGTTAAAAATCCGGACATTATCTCCCGCGGCTTTATCTACTTAAGAGAACACCAAGAACTGTTGAACGAAATTAGAAACCGGGTTCGGGGCATCGTCGGCCGACTCCCTCGACAATCTAATCTTGACGTTGATTACCTGAAATCGCTCTTTCGTGACCAAGTTGGTCAATTTATCTACAGTAAAACCAATCGCCGCCCCATGATTTTACCGGTAATCATTGGAGTCTAAATTAACCCCACCTTTCTCCGCACCTCTTCCATCGTCACGTGAGCGATCGGCGCAGCCGATTTAGCTCCTTTTTCCAAAACTTTCATTACTTGAGAGCGATTCTTAACTAATTTCGCCCGCCGCTCCTGAAACGGCTTGAAAGTTCTAATAATTAACTCCGCCAATTCTTTTTTAAACTCGGCATAACCCACTCCTTTGAACATTTTGACGACTTGCGATGTCGTAAGTCCCGAAAGCTCGGCGTAGATCATCACTAAGTTAGAGATTGCGCCCCGCCTCACCGGATCATAACCAATCTCTGTATAGGAATCAGTTTCCGCTCGCATTATTTTCTCCCTCATCACCTTTGGCGCATCAGTCAAAAACAGACACCCTTGCGGCAAAGATTTCGACATTTTCTGCCTGGCGTTATTCAAGCTCATCACCCGCGGCGCGTGAGTTAATATTGCCTTCGGCTCCGGAAAAGTTTTTCCAAATCTGCCATTAAATGTCCTCGCAATATCACGTGTCACTTCTAGATGCTGCCGTTGGTCATCTCCGACCGGTACGAGCTCGCCTTTATAAATCAAAATGTCAGCCGCCATTAAAACCGGGTAATCGAATAGGCCGACGTTCGCCGCGATCCCTTGACTAACCTTTTCTTTATATTCCACCATCCGCTCCAACTGCCCCATTGAAGTAATGGTGTTAAAAATCCAAGCCAGCTCGGTGTGCTCTCTAACATGCGATTGGATAAAAAGAGTTGATTTCTTCGGGTCAATTCCGCCGGCCAGCAAGTCCGCCGCCAGTTCATAAATTTCTTTTGCTTTCTCTTTTGGGCTGTACCTCCCGGTTAAAGAATGAAGATCAACAATAAAATAAAACCTTCGGTAATTGGGGTTATCCTGCAGTTGAACCGCCTGCTGCAGCATCCCCAAGTAATTCCCGAGGTGCATCTTCCCCGACGGCTGAATCCCGCTCGTTACTATTTTTGCCATAATTCTATTCTCTACTTTCTAGCTTCCATTTTCTAGTCCTTCGCCCTCCGAAGGCCGATCCAGATTTCTGTACCGCCAATTTTCGTCGAGAGCTCGGCGTCAAATTTATCGGTTTGTTTGAATTCTACCTGCGGCGCTCCTACTTCCTCTCCAAGCACCTTGGAATGCCTCTGAAACATTTCCGCCATTCCCGGAGCGTGAATATAAAGGTTAATTTTATCGCGGGGGTTTAGGCCCGCTTCCCGCCTTAAACTCTGGACTAATCTTATAAGCTCCCTCACGAGCCCTTCTTCTCTTAACTCCGGGGTAATCTCCACCTCCAAGCAAACTTCCTTATCCATGTTCTCATCCACTGTAATTTCTTTTACGTTGACCTCACCTTTCAAAATTTCCATAAATTCCGGTTCATCTTTTAATTCAGCGGTTTTTATTTTCAATTCCGCAAGCGGCTGCCTCACCTTAATCCCCGCCACAGCCCGCTCCGCGAGTGCCAGCGCCGCTAACTCTCTTACTTTTTTCATATTCTGAATTAATTCTGCGTCAATTAAACTCACATCCGCCTTTGGCCAATCCTCCAAGTGAACCGACTTTAGGCCATCCAGGCCTCCCGTACGCGTGGTTGAAAGATAGAGTACATCCCCAAAAAATGGAGCGAAAGGAGCAATTACTTTACTAATTTCTAATAACACTGCGCCCAAAGTTTCTTGCATTTCCGGCCGCCGCCTGGAACGCCTAATATACCAGCGACTCATATCATCGATTAAAACTTCAATAGATCTCGCTGCCGCTCCAATCTCGTACTTCTCTAAATTATCAGTCGCATCTCGGATAGTCTCATTCAGCCGCGCCAGAATCCATCTATCTAAAACATGCGAGCTTGCTTGCCCCGTCTTCGACTCTGAGGGATGAGCCCTCAGGCTCAGACTCGAATGAGAGCCTGTCGAACGGGCCATTTCATAAAACTTAAAGGAGTTATAAAGAATCAAGAAAAATTGGCGAAGTACCAGTTGGACATCCGCCTCATCAAAATTTTTCGGCTCTCCGGGAGGATTCACGGTATAAAAATACCAGCGAACGGCATCAACCCCGTATTTATTGATTATCTCGCTAGGTTCAACTATATTGCCTTTTGACTTCGACATCTTCTTACCGTA
>JAUYKE010000015.1 GCA_030700125.1 Candidatus Colwelliibacteriota bacterium | reverse complement strand
GAAAAATTAACTGAAACATTTAAGCGCCTCATTCAGGAAGATAAATTATCCCATGGTTATATTTTTTTCGGCGAACCCCAAGTCGGTAAGTTCGCGTTCGCTACTAGCCTAGCTACCTATCTTGAAACAGGGGAGTTCGGAGAGTCCACTCGGCCACTGGGCGAAACCTCCATTGTCCAACCCGACGAAGAGGGAAGTATCAGTATTAACAGCATTCGGAATTCCAAGTATTTCCTCTTCCAAAAGCCAATTTACTCTTCTTATCGAGTGGTCATTATAAACGATGCTGAAAAATTAACGCCTCAAGCCCAGCACGCCATCCTAAAAATTGCCGAAGAGCCGCCAGGAACTGCCCTTATTATCCTTATCGTCTCTAATCCCGACGCCCTTTTACCCACGATTCAATCAAGATTACAAAAAATCTATTTCCCGCGTGTAAATTTTGACCTTATTGCCGAGATGCTCATTAACGAACTTAAACTGACCAAAGCGCAGGCCGCCGACATTGCTAAAATCTCTTTCGGCAGACCCGGGCGAGCCATTAAGTTAGCAGAAAATAGAAAGCAGAAAATAGAAAATAAGAACAAGAAAGCTCTGATTGAAGAATTAATGGACGACAGTGAAGCGATGAATCAGTATTTCACCGAATTGATTGCAGAGCTCGCGGAGGATCCAATTAAAAATTATAAGGAGCTTAAATCAATCCTTAACCGCTTAACCAAAATGTCCGAGTTCAACACCAACAAACGTCTTCAGCTAGAATCAGCCCTATGGAATATCTAAAAGAACTAGAACAAAAATTCAGCACTCGCACCACAAAGTTTAAAGAGGAATTGACCTCCATTAGAACTAATCGCCCCACCCCAAAACTGGTGGACTCCATCAGGGCCGAATATGCCGGTCAATTTTTAGCTATTAATCAATTGGGTTCCATCGGCATCGAGCCACCCCGGAGCATTATCATCACTCCTTGGAATAAAGAGACAGCGCCTTCAATCACGAAAGCGATTGAAGCCGCTAACATCGGAGTTAGTGCCGCCCAGCAAGGTAATATTATTCGAGTCACTTTACCAGAATTAACCGAAGAGAGGCGACAAGAATTAATTAAGCTTGTAAGAAAGATGGCTGAGGAAACAAGGATTCGAATGCGAATCGAGCGAGACGAAGTGAACAAATTTGTAAACAGGGAGCCAGACAAAAATCAAAAATTCCGCGCCAAAGAAGATCTCCAAAGGCTAGTTGATAAATTTAACGAGGAAGTAGATTTAACTGTAGAGGCAAAAATCGCTGAAATCTCACGCTAATTATGCTCATTGCGACGATCGTAATCTTTCTGGCAATTCTTATTATTAGTCATGAATTAGGACACTTTTTTGCGGCCAAGAAGTTCGGGGTGAGAGTGGATGAATTTGGATTCGGCCTCCCGCCAAGGGTCGCTTCTCGGAAGGTGGGGGAGACAAGATTTAGCTTAAATCTTCTTCCTCTGGGCGGCTTTGTAAAGATCCATGGCCAAGAAAGAAAAGAAGGTGAAATCGACGAACCTCATCGTGCCTTTGTAAACCAGAAGATTTCACGACGCGCAATCATTCTAGTTTCCGGTGTAGCTGCCAATCTTGCGATCGGCTGGATGGCACTAAGCTTAGTTTTTTCAATGGGTGCTCCTTCAAAGCTTTTCGTCGCTGAGGTTCTCCCGGGAAGCGTTGCCGAAGAAGTAGGATTTAAACCTAACGAGATAATCCAGGGATGGAGTTCCCCCGAAGAATTTACAAATTTTATCCAAGCTCATCGTGAAGAGACCGTCACTATAAACGGTAAAACCGTTATTGTTCCCGAAGAGGGTATTATTGGCGTAAGAATAAGCACTTTTAGCATTCCTAAGCAAGATCCTTTCCAAAGTCTGATTAGGGGATTTGAAGCAACCATCAGTATAGCAATCGGAGTGGTAAAAGCGGCTGCGGGTATCATTGTCGATGCCATCGGCGGTAAGGGAGATAACTTAGAGCAACTCTCGGGACCAGTCGGCATTTTTAATATCATTAAAGATGCCGAAGGACTGCCTTTTCTAATTTATCTTCTGGGAGTAATTTCAATTAATTTAGCAGTTTTCAATCTCCTCCCCATTCCGGCTCTAGACGGCGGTCATTTATTATTCCTGGGCATCGAAAAAATCATCAGGCGTCCCATCCCGCAAAGAGTGGAAGTCCTCGCCAACGCCGCGGGATTTACCCTTCTTATCCTTCTCATACTGCTCGTCACATTTCGGGATATAATGAAACTATGAGGCAATCGGAATTATTCACTAAGACGAGGAGAACCGCGCCTAAAGATGAGGTCTCGAAAAACGGCCGCTTACTGATACAGGCTGGCTACATCAATAAGGAAATGGCCGGCGTCTATGACTATTTGCCCCTCGGCCTAAGAGTGCTAAAAAAGATAGAGAATATTATCCGGGAAGAAATGAATAAGCTTGGGGGGCAAGAGATATTTATGACCACCCTTCAAGATCCGACACTCTGGAAAAAGTCAGGGAGGTGGGACGATAAAGTAGTAACCGATTGGTTCAAAACAAGAAACGATGAATTTGGGTTGAGCAATACCCACGAAGAGCCCCTGACAAACCTATTAAAGAATCATATTCTTTCCTATAAAGATCTTCCCGTTTACGTTTACCAATTCCAAACCAAATTAAGATATGAACTGCGGGCTAAAAGCGGCTTAATGAGAGGAAGGGAGTTCATCATGAAAGATCTTTATTCCTTCTCGAGAACCCCCGAGGAATTAGACAGATTTCACGATAAATGCAGAAAGGCCTATCTTAACGTTTTTAAACGAGCGGGCATTGGTAATAAAACTTATTTAACCTATGCCAGCGGCGGAAGCTTCACTAAATACAGCTATGAATTTCAGACCTTAAGTGAGGCAGGCGAAGATATTATCTACCTGGACAAAACTAAAAAAATCGCTATAAATAAGGAGGTTTACGACGAAGAATCGGTTCAAACTCTAAAGCTCAATAGAGAGAAGCTCATCCGGGAGAGGTCAATTGAGGTTGGTAATATCTTCAAACTCGGTACCCGGTTCTCCGATGCCCTAGGGCTGAAATACGTTGATAAAAGTGGGATAGAACGGCCCGTAATCATGGGTAGCTACGGTATCGGCCTCGGGAGATTAATGGGCGCGATTGTTGAGGTGCTCTCCGATGACAAAGGAATTATTTGGCCTGTCTCCGTTGCCCCCTTCAAGGTTCACTTAGTTGAGTTAAAGAAAGGATTAGCCCGCGGTTTATACGAGAAGCTTACCAAAGCCGGAGTGGAAACTCTTTATGATGATCGCGATCTAACACCTGGAGAGAAGTTTAACGATGCTGACTTAATTGGTATTCCCTGGCGGCTGGTTGTAAGCGAGAAAACCAAAAATAAAGTTGAGGTTAAGAGGCGGAACGCAAAGAAAGTAGAACTCATAAGTCACGATGAACTTATTCAGCAATTTTCATAAAAGCGTTGGGGTTGATTTGGGAACAGCTAATTTTCTGGTCTATTTGAAAGGGGAGGGAATCATTGTGAATGAGCCGAGCCTGGTGGCCCTAAATACTCGTACCAACCAGGTTCTCGCCATAGGGGAGGCGGCAAGAAAGATGCTCGACCGAACACCTTCCCACGTAAGCTTAATAAAACCTTTGGTAAACGGCGTAATCTCAGATTTTGAAACCACTGCAGAAATGCTCAAATATTTTCTTCGACCGAGGAGCAATAACAGTTTTCTCTATCGCTACCGGCTGGCAGCCATCAGCATCCCGACTAACTTAACCGAAGTAGAGAGAAAATCGGTTGAAGATGCTGTTGTTTCCGCTGGGGTTTCCAAAGTGCTTCTGGTTGAAGAGCCCATTGCTACTGCTATCGGTATCCGGCTTCCGGTTGAGGAAGCAGCCGCTAACATGGTCATCAACATCGGTGGCGGAACCACCGAGTTCTCAATCATTTCGGTCGGTGGAGCAGTTGTTTCTAACAGTATTAAAATTGCCGGCCAACGGATGACTGAAGACATCATGAGATATATTAAAAGCGAGCATAAACTTCTTATCGGCGAGCCAACTGCTGAAGCACTGAAAATCAATATCGGTTCAGCCACGCCGCTGGAAGAAAGATTAGAGATGCATGTGAGAGGTAGAGATTTGTCATCCGGTTTACCTAAAGAGGTTGTAGCCAAGAATGCCCAAGTGAGAGCTGCCATCCAGCGATCCTTAAAAGCGATTGCCGAGAGCGCTAAAAATCTTTTAGAAGAATCTCCGCCGGAGCTAGTAGGCGATGTATATGAGCGGGGGATCTACCTTACCGGTGGCGGCGCCCTCCTTCGAGGAATGGACAAATATCTTGAGAAGGAACTCATGGTACACGTCAATTTAGTGGATGATCCCTTAACTTGCGTGGTTCGCGGTTTAGGCATCATTATTGAAGACCTTCCGCGCTATTCAACCATCCTCTCCAATCAAGAAAGGCCAAGATTAGTTAATCTCTAACCCTAATGCTCCTGAAAGTCGTTTTAGGTGTTTTACTTCTTCTTTTGGCGCTCTTCCTTTTCTTTAGTAATACCTTCTTTCTTTCTAGATTAAGCTTCACCTCGTCTCTTAACGGACTCCCGGGAAGCCTGTCCGGAACGAACGACCCAGAAAATCGAATCGCTGAATTAGAGAAAGAGAATAAAAATCTCAAATTCCAGCTGCTTAACGAAAAACTGAAGAAGCCTGGTTCCGTTAAGGTTTATTCCACCTATCCCTTTAATAATCGGGGCGAGATTGCCATTGCTGCCGGTGCAAATTTGGGTATTAAAGTCGGTGATGTAATAACCTACGGAGATAATATCCTCGTCGGCAGAGTCACTAAGGTTTTTGAATCCTACAGCACTTTAATTACTATTTTTGACCCTTCTTGGAAAATGTCTGTCCGAGTTGGAGAGCACGAAATTGATGCCTTGATGCAAGGTGGCAACGAGCTCACTATTACTCTTATCCCCCAAGAAGCAGAAATTCGTGATGGGGATTTAGTGATTACCGCGAGCAGAGAGTTCCCTTATGGCCTAGGAGTAGGCGTCCTCAAAAACATTAAATCCGCTCCCGGTAATGCTTTTAAGGAAGCGGTTCTGGAACCGAGCTTCCAGTTAAAACAGTTAAAAGATGTTAGTATTTACCGCTAGTCTTATTTTAACGGCCGTCGTAGCCTTCATCCAAACGACTAACTGGATTCTTCTGGGGAACATCATAAAACCGGACCTTATTTTAGTGACTCTCGTCACTCTGGCTCTCATTAATCACAGCTGGATCCGCCGAACCGCGCTTATTACGACTGCCGCTTTAATCTTAAAATTCACCCCTGGCCTGGCTCTACTTGATTTCATTTTTGTTGGAGCCGCTCTCGTTGCCATTCTCCTTGCAGGTTTTCTTCCTTGGCGGCAGCCCGTGAGTTTATTGGTAGCAATTCTCGTCGGTACGGTTATGATTAACGTAGACCACTTAAGCCTCCTGCCTCTAATCTACGAACTAATTCTTAATTTACTACTGGGCTTTATTCTATTTAATTTGCTTAAATTAGTTCATGTCTCGGAAATCAAATTACAAAAGAGTAGATTTTGACGAAGTCATCTCCGACGCCGCTGCCTCGGGTCTAAGCACTCTTGAGCAACCGCTCCGGCCCTTTGTCTTTCGAGGTGTAATTCTCGCAGCAATTGCTTCAGCTCTTATCTTTTCCACGACCGTCCTCTTCTTAGCCGGCGTGAACCACGGTCGTTATTTGAAGAAAGCTGCAGCCAATGTAAACCAAGAAATACCGCTCATTGCCCCTCGAGGTATTATTACCGATCGAAACGGCGTCCCTCTATCAGAAAACCAAGCCATCTTCAGTGTTTTTCTCCAGGTAAGCGAGATGGTAAGAAACAACGAAAAAGAAGAAGTGCTCCAAGCTGCTCAGAACATTCTGGGCATGGATCAAGGTGAAGTTATCAAAAACCTGGAAAACATTAATTTTGCAAGCATTATTCTTAGACGAGATATCTCTAGAGAGCAGGCAATTGCCATAAAAACCCTCGGATTAAAATCGTTAATTGTGGAGAACGATTACCGCCGTAACTATAAAGACCCTGCCTTTGCACACGTTCTTGGCTACGTTGGGCTAGTCAACGACAAAGACCTTCTGGCAAATGAAGACTTCGTGCTAAACGATTTAATCGGCCGAACGGGCGTGGAATCCTATTACGATAGCCGTCTCAGAGGAGTGAACGGCGCAGTTACCGCCTATCGTAACGCCCTAGGAGAAGTGGAATCTATAAGCCGAACCCAAGAGCCTCGCGAAGGGAGTGATCTCACAACTACTATTGACGCCGACTTACAAAAATATTTCTACGAGCGACTCCTTCAGGGATTACAAGGATTAGGGCGAACCTCCGGAGCGGGAATTGCTATTAACCCTCAAAATGGGGAAGTCCTCGCTCTAATCAGCTTACCTAGCTATGACGCTAATAATCTCACCTCTTACCTAGATGACTCTAATCGACCACTCTTCAACAGGGCCGTTTCCGGTCTTTACAGCCCCGGCTCAACCATCAAGCCCATTCACGCCGCTGCCGCTCTCGAGGAAAGAATAGTTGATCCCGGGAAGAGAGTTTATTCCGCCGGCTATATTGAGATTCCCAATCCCTATGACCCGACGAAACCCAGCCGATTTCTTGACTGGAAGGCCCACGGTTGGGTGGATCTTTACTCTGCTCTTGCGAGATCAAGTAATGTCTACTTTTACGCAGTCGGCGGGGGATTTGAAGATATTAAAGGATTGAAAATCGCCAAGCTCGGTGAGTATTGGAAGCGGTTCGGTCTTGATAAGAAAACCGGCATTGACCTCCCCGGAGAATCAAGTGGCTTTCTCCCTAATCCGGAAGAAAAAGAGAAGCGTTCCGGCACGCCCTGGCTTTTGGGAGACACTTACAACGTCGCAATTGGTCAGGGGGATCTCCAAATCACTCCCCTTGAACTCATAAGCGCTATCTCCGCCATTGGCAACCGCGGCAAAGCTTTCAAACCCCACCTCTTGAAGGACCGTGAGCCGGAATTATTAATTGATATAGCTGACATGGAGCCCTCTTTAAAGGAAGTACGTCTTGGGATGGAAGACGGCGTTAATAAGCCCTATGGCACTTCCCATATCCTGTCGACCCTACCTCTAAGGACGGCCGCCAAAACAGGAAGTGCCCAAATCGCCTATAACACCAAGATTAACGCCCTTTTTGTAGGATACGCACCGACAGATAATCCCTCTCTCGCCATTCTTGTTTTGGTCGAAGACGCTCGAGAGGGAAGCCTGAACACCATCCCAATAGCAAAGGACGTCTTCCAGTGGTACTATACGAATAAAATGAGCCATTAATATGGATTCGGAATTTCGACAAGATTTAGTCTCGGGTGACTGGATTTTAATCGCTCCTGCAAGGAGCAAGCGGCCAGATCAATTTAAGGAGAAACGAGCTCGCGAGAAAGCTCCAAAAAAAGGATGTCCGATGGAGGTTGCCGGCGAAAATGGCAATGGCAGGCTCATTTTTTCTTGGCCGACAAAGAAAAATTGGCGCCTTAGAGTAATTACCAATAAATACCCGGTTATTACGCCACGGAAAACAAAGGCCCTTGTTAAGAAGAAAGGGCCAATATGTGTTATAGAGGGCGTTGGCTACCATGAGATGGTCGTGACCAGCGACCACGATGCCAATTTCCCGAAACTCAATCCCGCTGATGCTCTTTTAGTTTTCCAGGCCTTTCAATCAAGATATCAGAAATTCTCTAGTGATAAAAATATTCTTTATGTCTCCCTAATGCACAATTGGGGTCCAACGGCCGGCGCCTCACTTTACCATCCCCACTACCAAATAGTTGCAATCCCTCTTATTCCTCCGGATGTTGAACATTCCCTCGAAGGATCAAGACGATACTTCGAAGCAACAAAAAAATGCGTACATTGCACTCAAATTGAATTGGAAAAAAAGCAGAAAAAACGTATTATTTTTGAAAATAAAAACGCGATCGCTTTCTGTCCTTTTGTTTCCCGCGAACCGTTCGAGCTAAGAATCTTTCCTAAAGATCATGTCTCCTTTTTTGAAGATGCAGATGAAAAATCTTTGAGAGATGTAGTTGAAACTCTTCAGTTATCTCTGAAAAAATTGGAAGTTGCCCTTGGCGATCCCGATTATAATTTTTTTATTCATACCGCGCCGATTAAAAACGGTAATCGTTACGGGCATTATCACTGGCATATTGAAGTTATCCCTCGAACAACCATTTCCGCTGGATTTGAGTTAGGGACTGCCATCGAAATTAACCCCTTAGATCCAGACAGAGCCGCCGCCATTCTAAAAAATGCTTGAAACACTTCTTGCTACAATTTCCGGTCTTGTTTTAACCATAATTGAAACTCTCGGCTATCCCGGCGTTTTTCTTTTAATGCTTGTGGGGAACGCGAATATTCCTATCCCTTCAGAGATCATTATGACTTTCTCAGGATTTCTCGTCGGTATGGGTAATTTTCAATTCTGGCTAGTGGTTCTAGCGGGAACTTTAGGGGATATTACCGGCTCTTTAATCTCTTATCTCGTAGCCCGGCGAATGAGTCACAAGTTCCAGGCCAGTGATGATTTCAAGCGAGCCGAGAATTGGTACAAGCGTTTTGGCGCAGCATCTCTCTTTCTGGGTAAATTAGTTCCACTTATGAGAGGTTTTATTGCTTTCCCGGCAGGGATTTTCAAAGTGAAACTATGGAAATTTCTTCTCCTTGTTGGTAGTGGCGCTTTAATCTGGTCAATATTTTTAACCTATATCGGTTTTATCTTAGGCGGAAACTGGACTACAATAGAACCATATTTCCGGAAGTTTGACTTCGCCATTATTGCCATTTTAGCTCTCGGCTTCATTTGGTGGCTACGACATCGTATAAGCGGTACCCATAAAACCGGGCGCGAGTTATGAGTAAACTAATAGTTGCTAATTGGAAAGCCAATCCCAAAACCTTCACCGAAGCCCTGAAACTTGTCAAAGCAAGTGATTTTGAGAACGTCGTAATCGCGCCGCCTTATATTTACCTCCAAACTCTAAGCTGGGTTCTAAAAAAGGCGGCTCTTGGCGCCCAGGATACTTTCTGGGAAAACGCCGGTCCCTATACCGGGGAAGTAACACCATCCCAGATAAAGAACCTTAAGGTAAAATATGTTATTATTGGTCATAGCGAACGTCGTGGGTTCGGAGAAACCGACGAAATGATTAATAAAAAAATTAAAGCAGCTCTTAAAGTGGGTTTAAGGGTCATTTTATGTGTTGGCGAAGATTGGAATACCCGCCGAAAGGGGATAGCTGCCGCCAAACAATTTGTTGGCAACCAACTCAAAAAAGACCTTTTAGAAACTAAAAACTTAAAAATAAAAAATAAAAACTTATTGATCGCTTACGAGCCAGTTTGGGCAATCGGTACCGGTAAAGCCGACAGCGCAAAAACTTCCGCCGAAATGATTAGCTACATTAAAAAGATTCTAGATTCTAGATACCCCAGTAGCAGAGCAAAGCTCGCTACGGGGCACAGCCAGATTCTAAAAACTAAAGTGCTATACGGTGGTTCCGTAACCCCAAAGAACGCTAAAGCATTCTTATCCCAGCCAGAAATTGATGGTGCCCTTGTCGGCGGCGCCAGTTTAAATCAAAAAGAGTTCAGAAAAATCATTAATGCTCAACAATAAAAAAGACCTAAAAATTGCTGCCCTCGCCGCGTTCCTAATCGCCCTCTTGGCAATACCGATTATCAACAATCTCGGCCTGCCTCCGTTTTTAAAATCTTTCGGAACCCTGGGCATCTCTACTGCTTTATTTATCTTTACTGTAGCTGGCTTCCTGCTGCTTAATTTTTTAAGCCGTTGGTTCCCTATCCTCCGTCAAATCACCAAGTTCACCATTGTTGGAGGGCTTAATACCTTCCTTGACTTTGCCGTCTTAAACTTTTTGATTGCCTCGAGCGGGATGGTGAGCGGTGCCGGCTTCGGATTTTCCAAGGGAATTTCTTTTATAGTAGCGACAATAAATAGCTACTTCTGGAATAGGCATTGGACTTTTGAATCCAGAAATAGAGAAGAA
>JAUYKE010000014.1 GCA_030700125.1 Candidatus Colwelliibacteriota bacterium | reverse complement strand
CGACATAATCAATATTCCAGAGCTTGTTCCGGTTGAAGTCAGCTTCGACCTATTCAATTTTGCGCCCGACCACCCGAACAGAAGTAAATCGGATACATACTATGCTGACGGCAAAAACCTTCTGCGCACGCACGATACAGTATTTTGGTATTACTACTGGAACTTGCCTGAGATTAAAAAACGAATAGCAAATCGTGAAAGCATGGGGGCGCTTTGTTACGGCAAGGTGTACCGCAAAGACGAAATAGACCGTCATCATATGAATGTTTTCCATCAGATGGGCGGCTGGTATCTAAGGCCGGACAGCGACGATATTTTCCAGATAGACGACCTAAAAAACGTCCTCGCCGAAATTGTCAAAACCGTATTCGGCAAGGACGCCGTGTATCGCTTTAATGAAGATGTTTTTCCATACACCGATCCTTCTCTTGAAGTTGAACTTCAATCAGAAGGCGAATGGGTTGAGCTTCTCGGCGGCGGTATGCCAAAGAAGGCAGTGCTCGCGAATATGGGAATCACGGGTTACAACGGCTGGGCATACGGTTTTGGGCTCGAACGACTTGCCATTGCCGGTATGAAGCTGCCTGATATTCGACTTCTCTGGTCAGATGACGAACGCGTTAAGAAACAACTTGTTCTCGGTCAACCGTTTGTTGAGGTTAGCAAGTACCCGCCGATTATAAGAGATATTTCTTTTATTGTAGATAAAAACTTTATTCCAAACGACTATTTCGACTTGGTTCGTGAGATAGCCAACGACCTAGTCGAAGAAGTGGAACTGATAGATAAGTATGAGGATGAATCAAAGTTTGGAAAGGATAAGATTAGCTACACCTACAGGATAATTTACAGAAGTGTGGACAGGACTCTCGTCGGCGAAGAAGTAGATAAACTTCATAAGACGCTCGAGGAGAAAACCGCATCTGTATTTGGAGCGATCGTGAGGTAAAGTTTTCTTTGTTGCGGGTGTGAGAGAATCTCACAAAACTCTCCGCTATATGGCGGAGAGTTTTCTAAAACCCCTCGGTTTTAGTATTTCCGCCAAGGGAAACTACCGTTTCCCTACCCCTTCCCGTTCGACTCTCACTCGCCCACATAACCGTAAAACTAAAGCCGCCTTAAATAGCGGCCTTAGTTTTACGGTTGCGGGTGTGAGAGTCGAACCCACTATTTCAAGGTTATGAGCCTTGCGTGATTTAAGTTATCCGTTTCACTCTCCCGCGGCTTTATTCTAATTAAAATCTGCCGATTGTCAAAAAGGCGAGCCTGGAATTAATGGAAAAACCTGATAGAATAACAACTGTTTACCTTGCCGGCGTAGCTCAGTGGTGGAGCGAGGGACTCATAAACCCTAGGTCGAAGGTTCGATTCCTTCCGTCGGCACCACTATGAAAATCGCAATTCTCGGATTTGGGCAGGAAGGAAAAGCGGTTTTGAAGTTTCTTAAGAAAACTCAACCTGGCATCAAGCCGGTTATTTTAGATAAGAAGCGCGACTCAAATTACCTTAAAAATCTAGGGCAATTTGATATTGTTTACCGCTCCCCCGGTATCCCCTATAACCTCCCTCAAATTCAATCCGCCATTAAGAAAGGAGTAAAATTTTCAAGCGCCACTGACTTATTTTTCAAGCAAGCTAAAGGAATTATTATTGGAGTTACCGGCACCAAGGGAAAAAGCACCGTGAGCACCCTAATTTATAAAGTCTTAAAAAATGCCGGTCGTGATGTTTATCTGGGCGGAAATATCGGCAAGCCGGCCATTGAGCTTCTACCAAAACTTAAGAAAAATTCAATTACGGTGCTTGAGCTTTCAAGTTTCCAACTCCAAGATCTCAAACACTCCCCTCATATTGCTATTATCCTGGACGTTTTCCCGGACCATCTGGATGCGCATCAAGATTTAAAAGAATATCTGGCAGCAAAGAGTAATATTATTAAAAACCAGAAAAGTGGTGACTTAGTTTTTTATTTTTCCGGCAATAAACAATCAAGAAACATCGCCTTAAAAAGCAATGGTAAAAAAATAGCTGTCGCTCCGGATAAAAATATTGCCGATCTCAAAATCCCCGGAGAGCATAATCGCAAAAATGCCGCCATGGTCATGGCTGTGGCTAAACAATCCAAGGTTCCTCAAAAGACCATCCTAAAGACCCTTAAAAGCTTTGGTGGACTCCCCCACCGCTTAAAACTCGTAAGGACCGTAAAAGGTGTAAAGTTTTACAACGACTCCGCCTCCACCAACCCGGAAACAACCGCAGCCGCCATTATGTCTTTTCCAAATCACCTAAAAATCATCATTATGGGCGGCAAGGACAAAAATCTGGACTATGAACCAGTTGCAGAAGCCGCCTATACAGAAAACATAAAATTAGTGGTTATCTTTGGAGAAAATAAGAAGAAGATTCAGTTGGCATTAGATAAAGTCGCCAAAACCAAACCCACCAAAGATCTAAAATCAGCAATTAAAATCGCTTTCCAAGCAGCTAAATCCGGAGATATCGTTATCTTCTCTCCCGGCGCCGCCAGCTTTGATATGTTCAAAAACTACAAAGATCGCGGCAAAGGATTCACCAGAATTGTCAAAAAAATAAGGGCCTAGTATACTCTTTACGTAATTTAGGGCGCGTGGTGTAGTGGCCCAACATGCCTCCCTGTCACGGAGGAGATCGCCGGTTCGAATCCGGTCGCGCCCGCAAATACAAATCAGGATACCTTTATGGTATATCTGATTTGTATATCCGGCCGGATTCGAACGGGAAGGGGCAGGGAAACGGGAGTTTCCCTTGGCGGAAATACTAAAACCGAGGGGTTTTAGGGAGCGAATGGAGATGAGCGACGTGAGATTCCGGTCGCGCCCGCAAAATAAGGGGATCGCCGATTTGAATTAAAAGTTTATGGCCTTGAGTGAAGAAATTAAAAAGATTCGAAGCTCTATTGTTGCAATCGGCTTCAACCCAAACCCTCAGCAAATCACTATCGTGGGAAGTGGTTTTTGCATTTCAAATGACGGGAAAATCTTATCGTCGGCCCACCTTTATAACCCGCTAGATGAAAATCAAAAGAGAAATCTGAAAGCTTTCGTTATGGTTGAACAAAAAGAAAATGGTCTTGAAGCTTATCGCTGGATACCCATAAGCTTGGTGGATAAAAATGATCAGAATGATTTAGTGGTATTTCAGCTGGAAACTTATCAAGACTCTCTTTTAAAGAAAGTGGAGCTCGGCGATTCGGAAAAGGTAGAAGTCGGACAGGAAGCTTACTTTATCGGCTTTCCATACGCTGCTCAACTTATTAATGATGGATTTGGCGTAACGCTCGTCGTTAATAAAACAATCATCAGTAATATAAAGAAGGATGGCGTAGATCCTGAACATAAGAGGAATTGGTTTATTCTTGACGCAATTAGTAATCCAGGAAATAGTGGCTCTCCCCTTATTGATCTTGAAACAAATAAGGTAATTGGAGTCATGGCCATTGCTTTCAGAACCCAATCAAAAACTCAGCCACAACTCGACATACGAGAACCAATGCACATTGCGGGCGCAAAACCAATTAATTTAGCTAAAAACCTTTTAGCTTTCTAATCTACAACCCCTCGTAAACCCGCCCTACCCCTAAAATATCGGCTTCGCAGAATGGTTTTCCGATCAACTGGAAGCCGATCGGTAATTTATCCTCCCTCCCCTTTACCGGAACAGATACCCCCGGAAGACCGGCGAGGTTGACCGGTAGGGTGAGAGCATCGGAAAGATACATCTCAAGCGGATTAGTTGTCTTCTCCCCTATCTTAAATGCCGGAGTCGGTGCAGTAGGGGCGAGAATTACATCCACTGATTTAAATGCTTCCTCAAAATCTTGCTTTACCAAAGTCCGGACTCTCTGTGCTTTTGAATAATAAGCATCGTAGTAACCGGCTGACAAGACGAATGTCCCCAGAATAATGCGCCGCTTCACTTCCGGCCCGAAACCCTCACCTCTATTTTCCTCATATAGATTCATTAAATTACTTGCCCCACCCCTCGTGCCATAACGAATTCCATCATACCTTGCCAAATTCGTGCTCGCTTCAGCCGGCAGGATGATGTAGTAAACTGACAAGGCATATTTAGTATGAGGTAAACTAATTTTCTTAAATTTAAACCCAGCGCCTTCCAGCGATTTTTGTACTTCATTAATGCTCTCGGCTACTTCATTGTCCAATCCCTCGACAAAATATTCTTCGGGGATACCAATAGTTAGTTTTCTCAAATCTTCTAAGCGGGGCTCAAATAATCCCTCATAGCTCGCCCCTAAAACGCTGGTTGAATCATTTTTGTCGTGGCCAGCAATCGCCCCAAAAAGAATCGCCGCGTCCTCGACTGTTTTAGTTAGGGGGCCAATTTGATCAAGTGAAGAGGCCAAAGCAACCAATCCATAGCGTGAAACTGCCCCGTAGGTCGGTTTTAGGCCAACCACGCCGCAAAAGCCAGCCGGCTGCCGAATTGATCCCCCGGTATCCGATCCCAAAGCCCCGGCCGCCATATTAGCGGCTACCGCCACCGCCGATCCCCCAGAAGAACCGCCGGGCACTCTCGATAGATCGTGAGGGTTCTTCGTTATTTTATATCCCGAGTTCTCCGTCGAACTCCCCATCGCAAACTCATCTAGATTAGTTTTACCGAGAAGAACAGCATTTTCTTGCTTTAGCTTCTCAACAACAGTCGCATCATAAGCGGCGGTGTAATCTTTAAGGATTTTTGACCCCGCCGTAGCGGGCCGACCTTCAATTAAAATATTGTCTTTAATCGCCAGAGGGATCCCAGCCAGTTGACCGATTGGACCTCCCCGAGCAATTATCTCGTCTACTCTTTGAGCAGTACTTAATGCTCCGTCTCTATCAATAGCCAAATAGGCTCCGAGATCTTTGTCTCTCTTCTTAATCTCTTTTAAATAAGCTTCGGTCACTTCGGCAGCCGAAAACTGTTTTTCCTTTAAGCCCTGGTGAAGTGATTTAATTGTGGAGCTTGTTAAGTCCATTATTCAAAAACCTTCGGTACTTTTAAGAAATCGCTTTCTGCCTCCGGGAACTGCTCTATCCCAGTGCGCTCTAATCTTGATTGTCTCGGTTCATCTTCCCGAAAAACATTTCTCAATTCCGTCCCCCCCGCCATTGGTGGAACACCGTTAGTATCAATCTCTTGAAGTTGTTTAAAATGGCCCAGAACTTCCCCTAGGTCATTGCTGAATTTCTTTTCTTCCCCGGAAGTCAGTTTAATCCTAGCTAATTTAGCAAAATATTTAATATCCATATGGCTACGAAATACGAATTACTTACGTAATATACGAAATTTTCGTACACTTTTCGTATTTCGTAAATTAATCATTGACCAATGATTCTCATGAACTCCTTTTCATTAATTGTTTTCACTCCTAATTTCTTTGCTTTCTCAAATTTTGAGCCTGGCTCACTGCCGACTACTACATAATCCGTTTTTTTACTAACCGATTCCGAAGCACTGCCTCCTAATTCTCTAATTTTACTCTTCGCCTCCTCCCGAGTTATTAATTCCAGACTACCGGTAAGAACAAAGGTTTTGCCCTTTAGCTTCTGTCCTGGCGGCCGGCCGGCCTGCCGCTCTACAAGGATTCCTACCTCATCTAGCTTCTTCAAGAATTTAACATTTCTTTCTTCTCTGAACCAGTTGTGAATACTCTCGGCTACTTTCGGTCCGATGTCGGGAATCCGCATCAAGTCATCTAAAGAAAGCTTGCCTGCAGTTGTGAGTAAGTCCGACGGAGCCTTTACAACTTGCCCGTCAGTGATTCTATCAGCCAAAAGATGAGCCGTTTCTTCACCGATATGTAAAATACCCAAACTATAGATTAGTCTCGGTAAAGCAATCTCTTTCTTGGCCGAGGCCTCTCTTAAGATATTCTCGGCTGACTTTTCACCAAACTGCGGCAGAACGGCAATATCGCTCTTCTTTAGAAGAAAAATATCAGCGGCGTCTGTGATTAGCCCCTCATCAAGAAATTTATCCACCACCTTTGGCCCTAACCCCTCAATATCAAAAGCACCTCTCCCAATGAAGTGGTAAAGTGATTCTCGAAGCCGCGCCCCACAATTAGGGTTAGAGCAGCGATAAATTGCGCCTTCTTTGATAACTTTTGAATCGTCAATTGGGCACCGCTCGAGGACACGAAACGATTTTTCTTTCCCGGTGCGAAGCTTAGTAAGCACCCTCGTTACTTGCGGGATCACGTCCCCGGCACGGCTTACCACTACCGTATCGCCAATTTTTACCCCTAACCGCCTAATCTGATCAAAATTATGGAGAGTTGCATGAGTAATTGTCACCCCGCCAACATTGACTGATTTTAAAACCGCTACCGGAGTGAGCACTCCAGTTCTCCCAACCTGCACCTTAATATCAATGAGAGTGGTTGCCGCCTCTTTCGGAGAGAACTTATAAGCGAGGGATGCCCGGGGTGCTTTGCCAATTACTCCAGCCGCCCTAAAAGTAGCATTATCGTTAACCATAACTACAATCCCGTCAATTTCGTAAGGCAGTTTCTCTCGATGCTCCCCCCAGTAATGGTGGTAGGCAAAAACTTCTTCTAGGGATTTAGCTAAGCGGTGGTGACTATTGTCGGTTTTAAATCCTAATTTATGAAGTAGCTCATGTTCTCCTGCGTGAGTTTTTTGACCAAAATCAGTCGCAAATCCATAAACAAGCGAGTCTAGCTTGCGAGAGGCAGTAACTGCCGGATCGAGCTGCCTGACTGAACCAGCTGCTATATTTCGCGGATTGGCATAGAACTTTAAACCCTTCTTCTCTTGTTCCTTGTTAATCCGCTCAAACTCTTTTTTCATCAAAAAAATCTCACCTCGAACTATTAGTCGTCTAGGTATCCTTAATTCCTGTTTCCTGTTTCCTATTTCCTGAAGTCTAAGCGGAATTGCCTCAATCGTTTTTAGATTCTGGGTAATATCTTCTCCTGTTGTGCCGTCTCCTCTTGTGGAGCCCTCGACTAGGATTCCGTCCTCATAAACCAGTTCAACCGCCAGACCATCAATTTTCAGTTCCAAATAAAATTCCGGCTTCACTCGCCGCCCCAGATAGTTATTGATTCGTTCAAACCAGGCTCCTATATCTTCTTCGGAGAAAGCATCATTAAACGACAGCATCGGCGTCTCGTGTCTTATTTTCCTAAATTGTTTAAGTGGTTTTCCGCCAACTCTTTGGGTAGGTGAATCGGGGGTGATAAACTCCGGATACTGATTTTCTAGGTCAAATAGTTCTTTCTTTAGAGAATCCTCAATCTCTGGCGAGATAAGTTCTTTATTGAGAACTAGCCGAGAATATCGATAACGCTCAATCTCCTTGCGCAGTTTTTTAACTCTTTTTTGAATATGTTGGGGCGGATAAGCAGGCATTCATTACCTCAAAGTTACCTCAAAGGCCCGGGCAGACCTTCTGGATTTACCGACCGATTTAATCGAACCGCCTTCAGCCACTACTTTAACTTCGGCTTTGTTGCCGAAATTGATTTCACTGCATTCTTCCTCAAGCTCCCTGTTACCTTTTTCCTCCTTAAATTTTTTATAGAGAGCGCACTCTATGCCGGCATCAGCCGCAAAAATCGCTTGATTAGAAGAAGCCGCATCAGTCGCCTGGCGCATTTGATAAAGAGTAATAAGCGCCGCCAGAGAAGTTGTGCTTAAAATAACACCGGTTAGAAGCATCACCGTAAGAAGCATCGCTTGCCCTGAGCTATGCCGAAGGGCCTGCCCTTTTTCGCTATTATTTCTCTTCATGTTTCAAAATTCAAAATTAATTCTAGCTGTCTTCTTCAATTACTCTAGCGCTAATCGTTGTTTGTAAGGGGACATTGATTCCCTTTGGGCCAGCGACACCGGTGATAATAGTGATTCGAGGAGCAAAGCCATCACCCCGCTCTGTACCCCTCAGAATAAATTTGAGCTTATCAATCTTAACGTCAGGTGAAGTTAAGGCCTTATAGACCAAATCGACATTGCAACTTCCTCCAACGCACCGCCCGATTCCGCCATTAATTTTTTTATAGCTCACTTTTTCGTCATTAGCGTTAGTGAATCGGATAGTTTCCTCACCGGCAAAATTCTTAAAGTCAGTCCCGGTCCTTATCTCACGCACCATCTGTTCGGTCACAAAAGCAATGCTATTCATTGAAGCATTTAAGTCGCTTATAACCCGCCTGGTTTGTAAGGTTTGGGCAAAAGTAAGGGTAGTAAGAGAGATAAGGGAAATGAATATGGTGAATGAAACAACAAGCTCGATTAGGGTAAACCCCCCTTCCTTATTCATATTAAAGTTCATGCCAATTAAACAGGTGGTCTTCCAAGTTTATATTTAACTCTATTCCTCCCCTGTCGCGCCATCTAACTTCAGAGTTTACCCGGATTTCATTGGGTCTATTGGGAGTGATATTGTCGATTGTAATAGTGCGAACGAAATTCGTCGGCGTTCCCACATCATAGCTATATATCCCGGTATCAGGATTAAAGTTTAAGGGTAGTTTTCGATTAGCCCAATCCTTATTCATTGCGCCCAAAGTTCCGGTGTCATATTGAACTCCGAAGTTCCCATTCGGTAAGCCATCATTCCAAGGCCCCTTTTTGACCACGTTGCTGTCAGAGATGTTTTTCACTATCTCGATTCCCTCGGCAGCCAGATAGGCAGCGGTATACTGATTAGCAGTTATTTTATTCATCCCTAAAGTTTGTGATAGCACGGCAAAAACAGCCAAAAACCCGATCGACATCACGCTCATCGCAATCATAAGCTCCACCAGCGTCTGTCCCTTTATCCCGTGATCGCGAAGCGATTTTACTGGGCTACTCTGTTCTAATTTGTCCGGCATTATTAACTGTAATTGTAAATTGGCCTTTGCCCTCTCTTATTTTAACTTCGACCCTGGCTTCTGTCGTACCACTATTATTAATCTTCGTTTTGGGGTCAGGGGGAATAAAAACCACCTCCGTTAAAGTAGTGTTCTCGGTAAAAGTGATTACAGTATCTTTCAAGTTAACCCTGTTAAGTTCTCCGCTTAACTCTTCGCCTTTATCATAAACATTATTGCTATTGCCGGGACATTCGGCGGAAGAAGAAAGATCCTGAAAGATGAAGATCTCTTGATTCGAACGATCAACCCTTACTCCGTAGGAGCAGATCCTTTGATCACCGCTTCTTTCCCCTCCAAAGAAAGTTTCAATACTCAAAAATTTTGCCCGGTTGATTAAGCTTAGCATTTTAGCCTGTGTGCTTGTAAGAACCAACTGGCGAGTGCTCTCCTTGCTATAACCGAGAACCATCGAAATCAAAACCGCTGTAATCGCCATTACCACTACGAGCTCGATTAGGGTAAACCCCCTCCGCCCTCTATGCTCACCCTTAATAGAAGTTGAAGAGGTAAAAGTAGCCATTAATAATATGGTATCCGAAAAAGAAGACTAATGTCACCCCTGCCACTATAAATGGCCCAAAAGGCAGAGCATCCTTCAACGTCTTTCTCTTCATAAGAAGGAGAGGGATGGCAAAGATAGAACCGACGAAAAATGCCAAGACCAGAGCCAAAGCTATATCAGGCCAACCTAAGAGGAACCCTATGGCTCCGGCGAGCTTAACATCGCCTAAACCCATTGCCTTACCTCGAGTAAAAAGATAAATGCCCCCGAAAAAGACGAGGCCGAACATTGCCCCCGCCAGTCGATGAACCCAAAAACTACCTTCTCCTAATTGAAAAAGTAGAGCATAGCTTCCTAAGAATGAAGTGTCCAAGCCACTGCCGAAGTAAACAAGAAGAGCTACCAATAAGCCCAAGACAGCCACTAAAATGTTGAGTTTATCTGGAATAATACCTAAACGTAAATCGATAGCGGCAATAAGAATAAAAAGAAGAAAGGCTAAAATCCAGAGAATTGTGAGGGGACTCCATCCTAACTGCCAAGGGGTAAGCACTAAGCTCAACCCGGCGAGAAGCTCAACTATCGGATACTGCAAACTAATCCGCCATGGGCAAGAACGACACTTACCCCTTTGAATTAAAAAACTCAAAAGAGGGATAAGCTCGTACCACTTAAGGGTCTTATCGCAATGAGGGCAATGCGATCTCCCCTTGCGGCTGGCTCTAAAACCCTCCTCCCGCGAGAAACGAAGACTAACTACATTAAGATAGCTTCCAATTAGAGTCCCAAGAATAAATAGAATTAAGTAATAAGCTCCCCCGTCTGGAGCAACATTCATCTAGGAAGAAATGCAGTAAACTTTATCGTCGGTAACACTGCCGCAATTCACGCCGTTAGAGGTGCCGTCAATGTCATCCTTGAGGACGTTATGATCGCGTTCAAGCTCGGCTCCCAATGTGTAGCTTAATCCATCGGCACTTACGCCATAATAATAGTTCCTACCGGAAAGTTCTTTTGGAAATTGAGTAGTGATGTTAGCACTAACCATTATACCTGCCAAAGTAGGCCAGGTTTTTGTACCATACGCTGTGCTGCAATTCCCATCTCCCGGATAGTGGCCGCACTTGGTAAGGTAGAGCTCAAGGAAATTCTGAGCATTTCTTAGATCGCCGGCCCGACGGGTATCCCTTGCCAAAGCTTGAAATCCAAGAGTCCCGGTTAAAACAATACCCATCAAAAAGGAGATGATAATGATAACTACAAGCATCTCAATCAAGGTAAATCCCTGATTGCTGCCTTTCTCAAATTCTTTCATACTATTATCACACTAGCTCACCATTTCCTACCTCCTATCTTATCACACTTGAAGAGACTGCACTAAACTGTAGATGGGAATAAGTATTGAAGCGAAGAGTAGCCCCACAAAAATCCCAATTACAATCATTAAAACCGGCTGAATTAGCTCTACTAAATTATCAACAATGTCATCAACCTCTCGGGTGTAGAATTGGGAAACTCGCCCCAAGAGTTCGTCCAGCCGGCCGGTGGTCTCTCCTATACCCACCATTTGACTTACTAAAAGCGGGAAAAGTTCCTGCTTCTTTAATAATGACTGGGACAAAGTCTCGCCACGGGTAACGTCAATCGCCATCTGGTGCAAGAGGTCCCTGTAAGCAACGTTTCCGATTACCCGACCGGTAATCTCAATCGCTTGAGCAATTGGAATCCCTCCCTTTAAGAGAACGCTTAACGATTCGGCAAACCGGGCTACGTAAAGCTCTTTTAAAAGATTCTTGAAAAATGGGAGTCGCAAAAGGATTTCATCCCGCAGGGTCCGGCCTTCGGTCGTCCGCAAATAGTCGAGAGTGAAAAATATCAAGAGAATTAGGGCTAAAAGTATCGCCCACCACCAAACGGCTATAATTCCCCCAACCCCTATTAAGATTTTAGTGAAAAACGGCATCTCTACTCCCGCCTCGACAAAAACCGGACCGATTGCCGGGAATACTTTAGCCGTCATCACCCCCACGACCACCAAAAACAAGAGGATTGTAATCACCGGATACATAAGGGCATTTCTTACTCGGCTCATTAAAATCGACTGCTTCTCAGTATAATCAGCCAGATAGTTAACCGCTTCAGCTACTCGTCCGGTAATCTCGGCGGACTTAATTAAATTAATGAAAAAAGGCGAAAAGACATAATCATGCTTCTCCAGCGCCTGGGATAAAGAGAGGCCAGAATCAACGTCGGTTACCACTTCTCGTATTGTTGCTCTCAAAAATGGATTAACCGTCTGGCGCTCGAGCGTTTGAAGAGCATCGCTTAAGGCAATTTCAGCCGATAAAAGGGTAGCAAACTGCCGCGTAAAGACAACCAACTCTTTGGTCTTAACCCGATTGAAGTAACCAACAATGCGATTATACCAACCGCCCTGCGTAATCTCCTCAATTAGAAGGACGTAAAGTTGGTGACCGGTTAAAAGATTGACTGCTTCATTCCTCGTAGCAGCGTCAACGAAACCAATTTGCAGTTCTCCTTTTTGAGTTCTAGCCTTGTATCTAAACCTTGCCATGTTTATCTATGAGCGAAGCGAATAGCTATAAACACGAGCACCCCGCACATAAATTTAAGCTGGTATCCCTCAACTCTTGATGTAAATTCTATTCCTCTGTCTTTTATTTGAACCATCTTTTTATAAATTTATGTGCGGGGTAAGGTTTGAACTGCCCGCCTGCGGCGGTCAATCAAGCCCTCACATTCTTTCTAAAAGCACCCTTAACTCAGCAGGGTTTGGTGAATAAAGCTCGGCGTTATCAAACGTTACTTCTTTTCTTCTTACGAGCTCCGCAAGCGATCGATTTAATGTCGCCATCCCCTCCTGGACGCTTGTCTCGATCACCAAATCTATCTGATAAACCTTATTCTCTCTAATAAGGTTGCGAATAGCCGAGTTAATAAACATCACTTCGGCAGCCGGGATCCGCCCGCCCTCAATCCTTGGCACTAACCGCTGGGAAACGATGCTCACTAAAGTGGCCGCCAGCTGCGAACGGATCTGACCTTGCTGAGGGCCCGGGAAAGAATCGATAATTCGGTCAATTGTTTGGGCAGCCGAATTGGTATGGAGTGTGGAGAAAACTAGATGCCCCGTTTCAGCGGCTGTGAGCGCCGTTGCAATCGACTCTTGATCCCGCATCTCCCCGATCATAATGACGTCCGGATCCTGACGCAAAAGAGACCGCAGTGACCGATGGAAGCTTGGGCTATCACTTTGAATTTCCCGTTGGGAAATAATCGAGCGGTCTTGAACAAAGAGATACTCAATCGGATCTTCAATCGTAATAATATGATCCATCCGAGAATGATTAATCTCATCTAAAAGAGCCGCTAAGGTGGTACTCTTACCGTGCCCCGCCGGTCCCACTACCAAAACAAACCCTTGATTTAAACTAGTGAATTTTTTAAAAACCGGCGGGAGATTAAGCTCCTCAACGGTTCTAATCACTGCCGGAATTAAACGAAGAGCCGCAGCCATAAAGCCCCGCTGAAAATAGGCATTGACCCTAAAGCGGGCCTTATCCTCAAGAGCATAGGAAAAATCAAGATCGCCGTATTTCAAAAATTTTTCTTTCTGCGCGGGCGTAAGAAGCGCCAAGACCAACCCTTGAGTATCTTCGGGAGTCAAAATCTGTTCCTGCTCCAGCCCAATAAGCATCCCGTCCACTCTCAAGGTCGGCTTTTTACCAACAGCGAGATGAAAGTCAGAAGCATTCTGCTTGGCAGCCACCACCAATAAGTCGTTAAGTTTAGTCTTATAATCCATCTCTTTAATTATATTACAATCAAAGCATTAACCCACCATCTATTGCCGTACGGAACATCCTCGGAGGCTTGCCAGCTTGGTGTCCGACGCACATCGGACTGGCAAGCCGAGAGGTAGGAAAATTTTGCCGCTGGAGCAAAATTATTCCGAGTTCCGATAGGCAATAGGTGGTGGGACATATGCTAGCTCTCAGCTGTTTCCCTCAATACTTCCTCAATTGACACTATCCCTTGCAACGCTTTCAGAATCCCGTCTTGCCTCAGAGACACCATCCCCTGTCTTACCGCTTCATCATAAATCCTCCTCTCGGTTGGTTCGCTATTTATAATCTCCTCTAACTCTCTGGTCATCGAGAAAGCTTCAATGATGGCAATCCGGCCGCTTACTCCTTTATCTCGGCAAGTTTTACATCCTCGAGACCGGAACAATTTATAGGGTGGCTTGTACTTAATTTCTGTTTTTAGCGCTCCGGGCAGTTTTCCTAGCTCCTCGCTTATAATTTTTTCTACCTCTGGCGGCGCGGCTACCTCCTCTCGGCAATTTTGGCACAGGCGGCTTACTAATCTCTGAGACATCATCAGGTTGAGCGACGAAGGTAAGAGGAAGGGGTCTACCTTCATATCAATCAAACGGGGAATAGCACCGATAGCGTTATTGGTATGGAGAGTGCTTAAAACTATCTGGCCGGTCAGCGCGGCATGAACCGCCAATCCGGCTGTTTCACTGTCTCGAATCTCACCTACCATAATTACATCCGGATCCTGACGCAGAATTTGCCTCAAGCCGGAAGCAAAGCTGTAACCTATTTCCGGCCTTACTTGAGACTGGTTGACCCCGTCAATGAAATATTCAACCGGGTCTTCAAGGCTAAGGATATTAGTATCTTCTTTATTCAGAATCTGAAGTAAGGCATAGATAGTAGTTGTCTTACCACTGGCTGTCGGACCGGTAACAAGAATCATTCCGAAGGGTTTCTTAATTGCATCCCCCACCAGCTCGGCCGTCTTCCCGACCAAACCCAAATCAGCAACTCGCCTTAATCCGATTTTTGGGTCAAGCACCCGAATAGCTGCTTTTTCACCAGGCGGAGTCGGAAAGGTAGAAACCCGGAAGTCAATATCTTTTCCGAAAATTACAGTCCGAAAACGGCCGTCTTGAGGAATTCTTGTCTCATCTATCTTTAGGTTAGAGAGGATTTTGACTCGGGAGACAATTGGCTGGTGAAGCTCAATAGGAAGAGAAGCAACCTCCTGAAGCAAACCGTCAATCCTGAATCTCACTCTCAATCTTGACCGCTGAGGCTCAATGTGAATATCGGAAGCCTCTCGCTCGACGGCTGTCTTCAATGTAGAGGCGACAATTTTTATAATTGGTGCCTCCTCGACAGTAATCCCTTCTTCGAGGCCGACCCCTTTAAGAAGGGGCGAGAGGCCGGTGCCCGACTTAATGGTACCCACTGCCCTAAGAGCTTTCTCAATCTCCGACTGATAAGGGGCATAACGCCGCAGCACCATCTCCCAATCATTCGGCGTAATAACAAAAACTCCTAAACTCAATTGATTCCTTTTAGCGACGAAGCGTAGCGCCTCTTGGGCTCTTACATCCCATGGCCTAATCATCCCTACAATGAGCATCTTGTCTTTGAGCTCCAAGGGAATCATTCCATAAGTAGTTGCTGTTTCCTGGGAAATCAATTTAAGGACCGCTTCCGGGATATCGTTCGACTTTATCTTCCGATAAGGAATACCTAAAATTTTACTTTTGACACCGGCGGCCGTCTCTTCATCTACCAGCCGGCGGCCGTAAATTACTTCCTCGGCTGATTTATTAGAAACAGATGCTTCTTTAAGAATTTGTTCGGCCAACTCAACCGAAATTAGAGAATCCCCAACCAGAGCATCAACTAAGGTCTTGTCGTCCATGGGCTAAAGGGATTAGGTCTTCCAATTTCTCCTAGAACCGGCTCGTCTACATACTGCCGCAAGGACCTATAAACGGGGGAGTTGAAAACGGCCGATGTATTGAAACCGCTTTCCGAAATTTTTGAAACTGTCTCCAGCCTCGAAGGGATAACTACTTCAATAAATGGTGTCGGAGCAAAAAAAAGATAGTAAGTCGCCGCCCCAAGAAGAATTACAATAGCTGCAATAATGAAAACGCCAAAAACACCTTTTCTTCCTGTTTCTTCTTCCACTAAAATAGCCATTTATCTTTGGTAATAAGTACGGATAACCAAATTAGCACTAAGCGGATCTTTGGTACTTCCTCCGACAACCACGAAGGAGTCAACATCAATAATTCTCACATTAGTTTCAATTGACTGAATATACGACCTTAACCCTTCGTAACTTCCCCTTAATCTTACCGTTATTTTGAGGATGCCAACTGGTTCAGCTACCGAGCCTGTGTCCTGGAACTCGAGAGGTGCGGCCTCCACATTAATCCCGTCAACTGCAACGCCGGTGGTTTTGGCAATACCCTGCACCTGATTAATTATGCCCGAAGTAGCTTCTTCTGTCGGCAGAACAAGCGATAAGGTGTCTCGAACATCACGGGCATTCTGGTATTCGTTAAGCAAACGACCGGCCGCTTTCACTAATTTCTCTTCTTTTTCAAATACGGCGGCTAAAGCGCTTTTCTCCCCCCTTAATTCCTGAATTGTTCTGTACGCAGGAAGAACCAGTGAGGTAAAAAGAATTACCGCTCCAACGAGAAATACCAAGCTAATCAAAATGGATACCAATCTTTTCGTCGCTGGTTTCATGGTTTAAATACTTCAGGTTTTAGAGTCAAACTGACTTTAAATCTCACTACCCCGCCGCTTGCATCCGACCCCTCCAAATTTGTTCGCTCTACTTCCGGCGCCCGCTCATAGGCCGCTAACTGCTGCACCAGTTCGTCATAGGAGGCAGCTACCCCCTCAAGAATAAGACGTCTGTCCAATACAGAAAGATCGGCCCCGGCATAGGTCGCCCGCTTGGCGGTATTCGCCTCCAGGAACGCCAATACCCGAGAAGCTAAAACATGAGAAGATAATAATCCATCAATGTTATTAATTTGAGAGTAAAGGCGAACGAGTTCCTCCTGATCTTCAATCGAAACCTGTTTTTCCAGGGCACCTAGTTTGTCTTTCGAATCCTTTATCTCCCCTTTAAGATATGGGCCGTAGCCGAAAGTCAAAGCTAAATAACCAAGCAACATGGCTAGAAAAAGAATAATGTTGAAAGCTAAAAATCCCCGAGGTACCCCGGATGGAATTCTCTCCTGCGCGGTCAAGAGCTGGTTATTTAAACTTGGATTTGAGTATTGAGGAGGCATTTTAAATTTGTCTTATTCCTAACCCGATAGAGACAGCTAAGGGCGCTCCTAAACTGCCGACTAAGGGAGTCATAACAGGCGAATAACCGAACTTACTAAAAGGACTGGCTTTTAAGGCAGGGAGTTTGAACTCGTCGGCAACGTATTTCTCGAGACCCAGGAGATTAGCCCCTCCACCGGCAAGGATAACCCGCTCTACTTTCTCCTGGTAGTTTTTCTCATACAAATTTTTCACTCGCCTTACCTCTCCAAGTATAACATCTAAATACGGAATCATTAATGTGGATATTTCGTACTCCCCCCCAGTCCCTAAAAGACCCCGGCGTCTTTTCAACTCTTCCGCCCGACGAATATTAATACCTAGGCCGTTGCTTATTGCTTGGGTTAAGAACCCTCCGGCAAAATCAGTCTGAGAATTATATTTGAGAAATCCACCGCCGGCGATAGCGATCGCTGTTGACCGGGCACCAATATCAACAATAAGAGTGGTAGTGGGATCGTCCCTCGTTAAAATCCTCGCTAAGCTTAAAGTTTCAATTTCCAGAACCTGCAGGTTTAAACCGGCCAATCTAAAAATATTTTGGTATCTTTTAATCTGTTCGTTAGGAACCGCCACTAGAAAAAGCCTCTGCTTCTTCACTCCTTTTTCGTCCTCAAATTCCTTCACCCGCAGCCAATCGATAGTAACCTCCGTTAGAGGTAGAGGGACAAAATTTCCTGCCTGGTACTGCAGTGCCTGAGATATTTCTTTAGTCGACATTACTGGAATATCCAATAGGGCAGTAAAAGCGGAGAATGCTGGCAATGAAGCGATAACAGACTTAGCTTTCGTTTTCATCTCTTTCAATAGAACCTTAACAAGCCCTACAGTTTCTTTGTCAACAATCTTTAGACTACTTGTCTGGATGGCATCATTTAACCTCTCAAGGTGGCCGCTAGTTTCGAGAAGGGCATAATTTTTAAGCAGTGGTTTCCCATTTGAACTTCCAAGCTCAACTATTTTAACTGAAGCTGTACCAATATCTACTGCTAAGTAAGAATCTTCTCTAAAGAAATTTTTGGCTGAATTAAAAAAACCTGAAGAAGGCATAGCTCTATATAATATAATTGTATCATAAGGTTATATGGTGAGTTTATTAGATATCCTCTTCCCTCCAATCTGTCTTAATTGCCGAACTTACCTTAATGGACTGGAAGAAAAAGAAAATCTCCTTTGTGATATCTGCTTTACCGGAATTAAGGTCTACTCCAATATCTTTAGACCTGACCCCCGATTCAACCTCATAGCGCTCGGTTCTTATGAAACAAGTGCCCTAAGGGAACTTCTCCATTATTTTAAATACAATGGCTTCCTAGCAGCCCGAGCGCCTCTCGAAAAGCTCATGATGAGATGGCTAAGCACTAACTCCTCCCTGGTTTCTCACTTCCTGCCTCCTCGTTCCTTACTAGTTCCCATTCCCCTCCACAGAAGCCGTTTAAGAGCACGCGGCTTCAACCAGGCGGAGCTAATTGCCGAAGTCCTAAGCCAGCTTTTCCAACTTCCCGTAGAAAAGGCCTTATTGGAGCGCACCCGAGACACCAAGCCACAAATCGGGATGAAGAACGCTAAGGAGCGGGAAGAAAACGTGAAAAATAGCATTACCGTTAGAGAAAGGCCTGGATGGCCTCAACATCAAAACGTGATTTTGGTCGATGATGTCTATACTTCCGGCTCAACCATGAAAGAAGCGATGCGAGCTCTCCGACGTTCCGGAGCAAAAAATATCTCTGCTTTTGTAATTGCTAAAACTTAGCGAAAAAATGTTATCTATCGGATTTCGTAGATAAGGTCTACCGTAATGGTAATTTCGTCGGAGCCGGGTTCAATTTGCGGCGTGAGAGTTATTGCCTTCTCCATGCCTCCCACTCCCATCCCTTCAAATCCAAGAGAAGGATAAGGTGTAAACTCGGAAATGCTCAGCAAGCGGCCAAGTTTTACATCCGCCGCCTGAGCCGCGGCTTCAGCTTTTACTTTTGCCTGGGCAATGGCCTTCGCCCGGGCTTCACTCTCAACTTTAACTCTGTCATCAATTGTAAAAGAGAGTTGAGAGATGGAGTTAGCGCCTCTTGCGACTACGCCGGCTAAAATGCTTCCGGTCTTGTCAAAATTTCTTAATTTCACGGCAACTGTTTGGCTAAGAGTATAACCGGCTATCCGCGGCGGAGGGCAGGCTCTGCCCTCCTCGCCAATGGGCATTGACGTTGGCGGACAGCTTGAATATTCATAGCGGGGCTGGAGGTCATAGCTTTTTGTTTCAATGTCCTCTTTGGCTACTCCTTCGGATTTAAGATAATCAATTGCTTGGTTTATCTTTTTTGCATTGTCACCCTGAATCTGCTGAATATTGTTTCCCTCGGTAATAACGCTGAAACTAAATTGGGCTATGTCGGGAACGGCTATCGCTTTGCCTTCACCCGTAACTCGAATGTTTGGCGCGGTCAGAGGATCAACCGAGCGGGAATAAGAGTAGCTAAAATTAAAAGTTGCCAGAGCAACGACAAGCACTGCGACGATGAGAGCAATTCCTAAGTAGTTCCTGATTTTTGTATCCATGAAGCAACTATAATCCCCCTACATACACCGGTTGTATCCGCAACTTGGGCAGTTGATGCAGCCCTCGGCCATAATGAGTGAGGCTCCGCAGTCCGGGCATTCCGGCATGTAACCAAAATCAGCAATCTGCTTGGTCCCGGCAGCCACCTGTTTGGGTGCCACTACAAGGACTTCTTCTTTAACTTCAACCTTGTCTCCACCCCTCTTGCGCTCTAAGTGTTCCTCTAAAACTTGAGCTACTGCATCCGGCAGAGAAAGGACCGTTCCTTTCGCAGTCATAATCGGCATTGGCCCCCTGATTCCTTTTAGTTGGTCGATTACTTCATTGACACTTATCCCCGCCCGTAAGGACAGAGAAACCATTCGACAGATTGCTTCTGACTGTTCCTGGAAGAATCCACCGCTTTTACCGATAGTGGCAAACACTTCTAGCGGCTGATTGTCGTGACCGTCATTAACCGTGATGTAGAGATTACCGTAACCGGTTTTAATTTTATAGGTAGCACCGAGAAGCACTCCTTCCGGTCTTGATCTAGGTCTGAATTTACCATTATTACCTTCTACCACTTCAACCTCTTTAGCTTTGACCTTCTTCGACGGATCTTCAACGGTTGAAGTGATTTTATCGGCCTCACCGACATTTAGAATCTGAATCAACCGACTGCCGTCGCGGTAAACCGTGCAACTCTTGCATCCCCGCTCCCACGCCATAATATAACTCTGTTTAACGTCTTCCTTGGTAGCGCTATTGGGAAAATTAATTGTTTTAGAGATAGAGTTATCAACGTGTCGCTGGAAAGAGGCCTGCATACGCACGTGATCCTCGCCTGACATATCCATTGACACGACAAACGTATCTCTTAATTCCTGGGGCAAGTAAGCTAAGTGCTGAATGGTGCCGGTTCTAATCACTTCTTCTTTTAGTTTCTCGCGTTCTTCCTCACTGAAGTTGTGTTTCGTGAGGGCCGCTTCAAAATGGCGATTAAAGTAAGAATATTGAACACCGTCCTTATCTTGTTTGATGTAGGCCAAAGCAAAGTTCGGTTCAACTCCGGAAGAAGTGTCAAACATCATTGAAATAGAGCCAGTCGGCGCCACCGTCGTCAAGGCAGCGTTCCTCATTTTAATTTTCTTCTTAGCAAAAACGCTTTGCTTCCAGTGCGGGAAAGCACCTTTTTCTTTAGCCAACTGCTGAGACATCTCGTGGGCCGCTTTTTGGATCGTCCCCATCATCTTTTCGGCCGTTTTTAGCCCCCTCTCGGAGTTGTATTTAATGCCCAGCTGATAGAGCATGTCGGCAAAGCCCATAATGCCCAAGCCAATTCTGCGATTCTTTTTGGCCAACTCCGTCACTTGCGGCACCGGAAAATCAAACCGATCAATTACGTTGTCCATCAACCTCACCGCAATTTTCGTTGTTTCTGCCAACCTTTTGTAGTCCACTTTACCGCTTTTTACGAATACATCCAGATTAATTGAACCGAGATTGCAGTTATCGTACGGATGGAGAAATTGCTCCGCGCAAGGATTGGATGCTTCAATCATTCCCAATCCGGGTAAGGGATTAGTTCGATTAACTGTGTCAATGAAAACAATTCCTGGCTCGCCGTTTGTCCAAGCGTAGTGAACAATCTCGTCAAAAATTTCCCCTGCGGTAATATCAATTTCTTCCGAGCCGTAAACGCTGCCGTTAGCGTGGCGGAGCACCCGGTGCGGCTTAACCTTTTTTCCTTTCCAAGTGCAGTACCATTGCTCGTCTGGACTCTCGACTAATTTCTTCATAAACTCATCGGTCACTTTAACCGAGATGTTAAAATTCCGAATCGCCCCTTCAACTTCTTTCGAGCGGAGAAAATCTAAAACATCAGGATGGTCAATGCCCATCATTGCCATGTTCGCCCCGTGACGTCCCTGCTGCTTAATAATTCCGAAAGCTTCGTTATAAATTTTTAGAAAACTTACCGGGCCGGAAGAGCTACCGCGAGACTTTACTGTAAGTGACATACTCGGTCGCAAGCGATCAAAAGCAAATCCTAGTCCCGATCCTGCTTGTTGAAGTAGTGCCGCTTCTTTCAGAGTTTGAAAAATATCCTCCATTGAGTCGGCCACCGGCAAAACAATGCAGTTTGCTATTAGAGGCGTGCTTGAACCGGCGTTTGTCATCGTTCGGCCAGCCGGAGTGTATTCTTTGCTGGCCATAATTTCAAAAAAATCTTTTTCGGTCTTCTTAATAGACTGACTGCTCTTGCCGTAATCCTTTTCAACCGCCGCAAGAGCTTTAGCCACTCGCATAAACATGTCCGCCGGCATCTCCTGCTTCCCTTTTGCATCGTGAACGAGATAACGCTTGCGCATCATCTTCAACGCATTCTCTGAAAACGACTCGTTCACCTCTTTCTTTCTTTTCTCCGTGACCATTTTAATAATCTATTTTATTTTCGACTCTCCTCATCTCGCAGGACAATTCTACCAAGCAGCTCGGCAATTTACCACAAGCCAAAATCTGGGGATAACCCCGTAAAGCGGCTCCGCCGCCACGGGGCAAGCCCCTCCAGAACTAAATTTGACAGAGATTAAGAACCGGGAGGTGAACCTCCGATGAAATCACATTGCTTTACAAAAACTTAGACCACCCCGGCTTCTTTGATAGATCGATAGAGCTCCGACTTCAAAATTTTGTGTTCTGCGTGCCCAGGCGAGCAGAAAATCCCGCGGACAAACGGATAAGTAGAGTTGTAGTATTATTGGAGCATGACCGACCTAGCTAGTGAGATAAAATCAGTTATCAACAACGACATCGCGCAAGAATCGGTCATCTTAAGATTCGCTGAAAGATTAAAAAGGGGAAGCTTAACTAGAGATGAGAATCCAAAGACACATTTCTGCGTTTACTTCCTACCCTACAACAAAGAAATAAGAAAAGTTTTTATTATTCACCATAAAAAATCAGGTTTATGGCTTTCTCCAGGTGGGCATATAGACAAAGGAGGAGGTCTTATAGCAACTCTTAACCGGGAGATTGACGAGGAACTCGGAATTAAAGATAAAATAACGGAGAAGATTAAACCCTTTCTTCTAACCATCACTCCTATTGATAATTCGGTTCAGCCCTGCAAAGAACATCTTGATATCTGGTATCGCATTCCAATGACTGAAAACGAAATCAATGCCAGTCCTAAAGAATTTCACAACAGTCGCTGGGCTACATTAAATGAAGCGAGAGAATTAATAACTGATAAAGCTACTCTCGAAGCATTAGAAAAAATGGAAGAGATATTGGTTTAAGAATCTACTTAAATTTACTAAAGACTCTTAATCCACTCGCTAAATATATCTTTCACTTCTTTGAGGGCAGCTTCGCTAAGTTCGCCGTTGCTTCTAAAGTCATGATTCACTCCTTTAATAATATGGATTTCTTTTTTGCCGGGGAGTTTCTCATAAAGCAATCGCTGATGTTCTGGTGGTGTATTAATATCTTGCTCCCCGACTATGAGCAGTACTGGCATAGCAAGCTTGCTAACGTTGGGAAGCAAATCATATTTCAAGCGATCTTCTACATGTGCCCACTTAAGCCGTTTCACAAGACCGGGTATAGATCCACTCGGCTGTTCCCGCCAACCAGTCCGCTCCCATTCTTCGGCAACTTGTTGATGCGCAGGAGTCTCTACGCTCAACTTCCCCGAAACAACAGTGGAGATAGGCGCTAATCCTTTAACCCTGTCCGGATGTTTTTCGGCATACAACGCTGTACAAATTCCACCTAAACTATGTCCTGCAAGGCAAAACGGTTCCTCGTACCAGCTTCGTGATTTCGCCCACTCGATTACATCTTCTAGGTCCTCATGGTAGTTCGTGGTAGTCGCGTCTTCATATTTTCCGTCACTCTCACCAAAAGTATTTGTTGTATCAAAACGCACTACCGTATAGCCGTTATCGAGAAATGCTTGCGCAAAAGTTTGAATGTGCGGCTGTTCTTTAAATCCGCCCAAGCCATGCATCACAAAAGCCAATCCTTGCTGGTTTTCCTGTTTTTCAATAAGGATCGCCAATTTCTGCCCCTTCCGATTTCTAATAAATTCTTTAGTAGTAGTCATCATTTTGCTAGCTATATACCCTGCTACTGAGCACACTCAGTAGCAAATTCCCGACCCGCAATTATAAAATTTATAGGAATTTTATTAATTCCTCTGGGGACGATATAAAACCGCTAAAAAGAACGTGTCTACAAATTTCCTCATCTTTGTCCGAAATTGCGTAGATAGGTTTGTCTAAAGCGACAGCATAGCCCATTTCCAAAGTGGTACTATTCCCTGCATAGCCGTCCTTATTGAACAGAAGCGCTACATCAGCCATTCTTATCTTGTAAAAATGGTCGTGGGTTAAACCTAGGGCAACAAATTTCTTTTGCTCGTCAGTCAGGTTTTTCCATCCGTCTTGGTCTGGGTTACCAAACAAATAGGGTGGATAAACAACTACTCCCAACTCCTCGAGTCTTCGAGTAAATTCTTTTATCTCCAGCTTGAAACGACTACTGCCGCAAATAGCAACTGATTTCATGGTTTCCCCTTAAGATAATCTTTTATTAGCTCCACATCCGTCAAGTCCTTATCTCTCCCTTTCCGCTTTTTCCACTCCAGTAATCGTTTTATATTCACAAACGGTACTCCATCAATGACATGGGCGTCACCTAACAAATCCTCTAATAAATTGGACTTGGTGTCTTTACTATCCCAAGTAAGAAACGCTTCATAAGTATTTTTTACAAGGGAGCTGGAACCATCGTCATGAGATTTCTCTTTCCAATCTTCTTGTCTCAGTTTTTTATAAACTTCCGACGAAATAACTAAATCTACATCCTGAGCTTCTCTAATTCCTAAAGCAGCCAGCGTCCCGCTCCCCACCACGACATAACTTCCATTAGGCAAATTAAGCTCTTTTACTTTTTGGATAATACCCATCTAATCCCGACTTGGGGCGTAGTGCCACGACTATTTTCTTACTCTATCCCCTCCACCCTCTTCTTTTCAAGTACAGCCAGAAAACCGGAAAATATAATCCTACTATAGTAATTCAGCGATCGCTGAATTACTATAGTAAACCTAGTATTAAACATATGTTTAATACTAGGTTTAAACATAGGTCAACAAGATAGAAACTATTAAGAGTTTGAGCTCTTTTTCGAGGAAAAGTTCGGAACGACCGCAAAATATTTTTTGCTTTTTTTGTATGTTCGTAAGAAATTCATATTTCGTAGCCTATTTTCTGCCTTTTCTCCTCAAAAACGCCGGCACCTCCCAGATGTCTTCACTTAGTCCGCTTTCTTCCTCTGGAGTTTTAGGAATTTGGCTATTAGTTGTTGCCTTGCCGATTTTGGCTCTCTTACCTCCACCAACCTCATTCACTGATTCTTCCATCGGTTCAAGCTCGGAGTTAAACAAGTTCAAGGGTTCCTCCCGCCTCATCGCCATTCCGTTAAATCCGGCAGCTACGATAATTACTTTTACCTGCCCGTTCTTAAGTTTCCGGTCGTAATAAGCGCCGAAAATTATCCTTGCCTCCGGATCAACCGAATCGGCAATGATTTTGGCTGCATCATTGATTTCGGTCATTTTAAGATCGCGGCCACCCGCCACTCCGAAGAGCACGCTCCTTGCACCATCAATCGAAATATCCAAAAGCGGGGAGCTGACCGCCTCACCAATTGCTTTTACTGCTCGGTCTGCCCCTCCTCCATAACCGACACCGATTACCGCCATTCCAGTCGCGGACATAATGGATCTTACGTCAGCAAAATCAACGTTCACCAATCCGGAGGCAGAAATAATTTCGGCTACTCCCTGAACCGCGCTTTTCAAAATATCGTCTATCTTCTCAAATGCCTTAACTACCGGAGTGTTTTTATCAATAATGTTAAAAATCCGGTCGTTGGGAATAACTAAAAGAGTGTCCACTTTATCCTTAATTCTCATAAGTCCGTCCTCGGCAATCCTCATCCTGGCCGCTCCTTCAAAAGCAAACGGCTTGGTAACAACCGCCACGGTTAAAATTCCTAATTCTTTAGCAATGTCAGCTACCACTGGCGTAGCTCCGGTACCGGTCCCGCCGCCAAACCCGGCCGTTAGAAAAACCATGTCCGCTTCCTGGATCGCCTCGGCAATTTCCGAGCGATTCTCCTCGGCCGCCTGCTGACCTAAATCGGGATTCATTCCCGCGCCCATTCCTCTGGTCAATGCTCGGCCGATGTGAAGCTTTCGGTGAGCATCGCAACTCTCCAGATCTTGGAGATCGGTATTAATTACCACAAACTCAATTCCCCGAGTGTGGAAATCTCTTCTCATCCGGGTAACCGCATTGCCTCCCCCGCCGCCAATTCCCACTACCTTGATACGAACAAAGTGCTTCCCGCGAGAAGCAGAGGACTGTCGAACAGGATTCCTTTTTACCCGCCGGCGACGAACCCTCTCAACAATCTTCGGCTTCTTACTAGCTCTTGGCTTCTTTTCCTTTACCTTCTTCTTCTTTACTTTAGTTTTCTTAGGCTTGCTTCCCTTAGGAGTCGAAGCTTTCTTAGCCTTCCCAGAAGAGGTTTTCTTAGTCATTTTCTTTGTCGTCTTCTTTTTCTTTCTAGCCATAGACAAGCCCTTCTAGGGCAGGAAGTTTCTGAAAAATTTAAACACCGGGCGGCCAGTGGCCGACCTCTGCCGTCGAGGCTGGACTTCCCGATTCCAGAGGATTAGCCCTAGAACTGAAGCATACTCCGGTGATTCCAGAAATTCTACCATGCTCGAGGAGCCGAATTCAAAGTTGGCCTGATTAGGCAAACCGATCTGAGTTCCAAGCTTAAGATCTCTCTTAGCCAGCTCCACAATCCCCGGCATTTTAGCCCCCCCGCCGGTTAAGACCGCTCCGGCCGGCAACCGTCTCTCTTTACCGATAGAAGCAAGTTCCTTATTAATCAATTCGTAGATTTCCGATAATCGGGACTCTATTACTTCGGCAATAAACCTTCGGGAAGGTGCTCCTTTGGCTTCATTATCAATTTTCTGTAAGTCAATTTTATCTTTGGTGGAGACCTCACCTGAGACGGCATAACCGTAAGAAAGCTTCACCTTCTCTGCGGTTTCAACCGGAATTTTTAAGGCAATAGCCAGGTCGCTTGTAATGTGTCCCGCCCCGAGAGGTATGACTTTAGTGTGTAAAAGTTTATTTTCTTCAAAAATCGCAATTCCGGTTGTCCCGTAACCGACATCAATCATTATCACGCCTAACTCTTTCTGATTATGAGTTAAAACGGAGGAAGCCGCGGCCGTCGGACCAAAGATTAAGGTGCCGATGCTTCCCCCCGCAAGTTCAACGCACTTTGCGAGGTTCCTCACCGCCGGTTGAAATGCGTCAATTATTAAGCTGATCACCTCTAATCTCGCTCCCACCATCCCCAGGGGATCCTGAATATCGCCCACTCCATCGACAATAAACTCCTGCTTGATGGTATGGAGAACCATCCGATTGGAGGGAAGATTGACCGCTTCCGAGGCCTGGACTACCCGGTCGATGTCGTCCTTATAGATCTCGGCGTTAGCTCGGGCAACGGCTGTAATCCCGCGCGAGGTCTGAACCCGCACATCCGAACCGCCGACCCGCAGATAAACGTTCTTAAGAGCCGTTTTTGAGAGTTGCCTAACCTCTTGGAGGATATCGCCAACCACCGCCACTGTCGCATCCATGTCAACCACCATGCCTCGCCTTATTCCCCGTGCTTGCCGAATAAGCCCCGCATGTAAAACAAAATTCTTTCCAGAGGTCGGCTCGGCAATAATTGCTTTGACCGTGCTGGAGCCGATGTCTAAACCGAGAATTAACGATTGAGCCATTGTATCAGTTGCTTTTCCATGCGAACCATAGTCATTCTATCACTTTCCTTTTGATGATTAAATCCTACGAGATGAAGCAGTCCGTGGACTAAAAGAAAGCCGATATCTTCTCTCTTTCCTTTAATGTAAGGCGGACAAAGGTAAATTTCACCGAGCAAACGACGGGAAGATTGAGGTTCCGGAAAACCAGGCGACTCATATGCCAGAACATTAGTCGCCTCGTCCCTCCCTCTGTATTGCCGATTAAGAGCTCTAATCCTGGAGGTTCCTACCAGATAAATTTCAACTTTTACTCCCGATTGTCTTAAAAAATCGAAGGCCTTCTCGGTTGTCTTAATAAGGCCCTTCTCCAGCTTTTTATATCTCTTATCCAAAGCCACCACCACCACTTCATTCCTCCTCCCCATTCTAGATTCTATTTTCTACTTTCTGTTTTCTAGCTCTAGTACTCTCTCCACAATCTCCTTTACTGTTCCCGGTTCCGCTCGTCCTCTTGTTTCTTTAAGAACCCCCCTCATCACCTGGCCAAAATCCCTCACTCCTTCGTGAACCACCTTCCTTACAATTACTTCAATCTCGTCGGCACCGAGCTCCGGCGGCAAATAAGCATTGATAAACGTGAGTTCCTTCAATTCCTTATCGGCTAAATCAGTTCTTCCAGCTCCAGCATAAATCTGATTGGCCTCTTTCCTTTTCTTGGCCTCTTTCCCCAAAACCGCTATCACCTCTTCTTCATCTAACCTGTCTGCTGGGAGAACTGATTTCCCTCCCTTGCCTCGCAGCTCAATTTCCTTGTTGTGCAACGCCGCCAAAAGCCCCCGAAGGGTTTCGGTCTTCAGAATGTCGCCTGATCGTAACGCCGCCTCCGAATCCTTCTTTAATTGATCAATTAAAGACATGACTATTATTTCCAAAAAACACCAAGCTTCTTCAGTCGCCTGACTTCAGCTTGCTTCTTTTCTCGGTGAAGCGCGGAAACGCGACGACCTCTCCGATTAATCGGCCGTTTATTGAATCGTCTCGCCCTCGCTTCCCTTAGAACCCCACTCTGCTGAACTCTTTTGGTAAAACGATAAATAAGCGAGTTAGCTGACTCTCCGTCTCTCCTTTTAGCGTTAATCGCCATTATTTGTTTTTATAATTTTCTCTTTTGTTTCTTTTATCCCTTCTTTAGGTGGATACTTGACCACAGAATGAATCGAACCACCCCCATCGCCGGAATAGCGAGGAATCACGTGGATATGGAGGTGTGGAACCGTCTGACCACTCATTCTGCCGTGATTAACGCCAATTGTAAATCCCTTTGGATTCAAAGCCCGCATGAGCATCCCCGTTACAAGCTTCACCGCCAAGAAAGTGGGCTCGACCTCGTCATCCGGTAAATCAAGAATATTTTCGGCATGATTCTTGGGAATAATAACCGTGTGCCCCAAAGTCATAGGATTAATGTCCAAAAAGGCGACCACTCCCCCGTTTTCATAAATCACCTCCGCTGGGATTTCCTTACTAGCTATTTTACAGAATAAGCAGTCCATCAAAATTATCCCTTTAGTCTTCGTTTTACCTCCTCAATTATGTTGCGCAATGGCACCGACTCCTGAGCGCCGCTATCCATGTCCCGAATAATAATACTATTCTCATATACCTCCCGCTGCCCCAGAATTAAGGCCAAAGGCGAATTCATCCTATCTGCAGCTTCTAATTGCTGAGAAAGAGAATCCTTACCCAAAACATTTATTACCGGGATATTATTTTGCCGAAATTCTTCCGTCAAAGACAAACTTTTTTTCTTGGCCAAATCTCCAATGTGAACCAAGAATATCTTCGGCTTAATTCTCTCCTTTAGGGCGTTTGGCTGGGTTTCTTTAATGATTTCCACCACTCGCTCAATTCCCATCGCCCCGCCAACTGCAGTTGTCGGCCGACCTCCTATAACTTCGGCTAGATAGTCGTAGCGGCCGCCGCCGGCCAAAGCCAGATCTTTCTCTTCAAGAAAAATCTCAAAAACGGTGCGGCTGTAGTAATCTAGCCCTCTTACCAAGAGATGATTAACCGTATACGGTAAATTGACTTCTTCCAAAAATTCCAGCACCTGTTTTAAGTGATTCCGGCACAAGCTGCACACGCTATCAAGGATGCTCGGCGCTCCCGCCTTAAACTCCTCACACTTCTCTTTTTTGCAATCTAAGAGACGTAAGGGATTGATTTTCAATCGCCTTTCACAATCTCGACAAACCGGCTGGCTCCGATAATACTCCACCAGCTTCTTTCGGTAATTAGGGCGGCAAATCCGGCAACCAATACTGTTAATTTGGACCAAAAGTGGTTTTAATTTCAGCTCTTCCATCAAGCGATAGAAAACGATAATTACCTGTGCGTCGCTTACAGGATTACTCTCCCCACCGATAATCTCAAAGTTAATTTGGTGGTGCTGCCGGTAGCGGCCGGCTTGAGGCCGCTCATGGCGAAAAACGGGTCCGGTAGAATAGAACCGCTGCGGCTGGGGCAAACGGTGCATCCCGTGCTGAAGATATGCCCGAATCATTGAGGGAGTAAATTCCGGCCGCAAAGCCAGCCGATCACCGCCCTTGGTTTTAACAATATACATTTCTTTTTCAACAATATCCGTCGTCTCGCCCGTACCCCGATGAAAGAGCTCCTCTGCTTCTAAAATAGGGGTCTCGATTTTAGCAAAACCGTAAAAATCGGCGATCTGCCGCGCCTCCTCTCTTACTTTATCCCATAAAGGCATCACCTGAGGGAGAATATCGTGCATCCCCTTTGGCGACTGCAAAAGAAATGATTTGGCTTCTTTCTTGACGTTCTTTTTTGGTGAAGATTCTTCTTTAGACATACTGGATTAATAAGCAAAAACACCAAGCTCATCAGGTGGCCAAAAACGTAATCTCACAAGCCCCACCACTTTATCTCGCGTGAGCGCTCCCCAGCTTCGCGAATCGCGACTCTGGGCTCGATTATCTCCCATTACAAAATATTCATCCGGCCCTAAAATAAAATCGGCCTCCCCGGTGGATTCCGTCTCCGCCGGGAGATATCCCTCCTTCAAAAGCTTGCCGTCAATATACACCTGGCCGTCGGAGATGCTCACTACTTTCCCCGGCAAACCAACTACTCGCTTGATGAAATATTCCGATTCATTTTCGGGATTCCTGAAAACGATTACCTCTCCTCGATCTAAGGGTCGGAAGTGATAACTCACTTTATCAACTAATACATAGTCGCCGGAGAAAAAATTTGGCGTCATGCTCGCTCCCTGAACCCTAAAGGGCTGTGCAATAAAAGCGACTACTCCAACCGCAATCGCCGTCACCGCCAGGATCTCTAATAACTCTAAAAACCTTAAAAGACGTTGCCTCATCTGGGAGCATTCTAATACAATTAAAAGATGGAAATCAAACTTGCGATCGGCCTAGGTAATCCCGGGCCGGAATACAGAAACACTTATCATAACGTCGGCCGGTTGTTTATTGACCACCTAGCGAGCGAAAGGGCCAATTTTAAGAGGAGAAGCTCTTTTGAGTATTTTCAACTTACCAACCTGCTAACTTTAGTAAAACCCCTAACTTTTATGAATCAGTCGGGAGGAGCAACTCTTAACGCCAGAAAATATTTCAATTCTAAACCCCGGGAGATTTTAGTGGTTCATGACGACTCCGACCTTCCCTTAGGCAGCTTCAAATTATCATTCGGTCGCGGCTCCGCCGGTCATCAAGGAATCGAATCAGTTATTAAATCATTAAAGACAAATAAATTTTATCGTCTTCGAATTGGTGTTAGGCCCACTAAAGCCCTGCCTGCCGGCAGGCAGGCTCGGCGAGTAAAAGCGAGTGAGCTAGTCCTTAAAAAGATTCCGGCGGGAGAGAGACGGATTCTCCAAAATTTATTCGGAAAGTTAGGGGTTCTTTATTTTGAAACTGACGGAAAAAGACACTTGGCCTTCAATCCCGGGCATGATTCCAGAAAGGGGTAAATCAACATCAGTAAAACTACCCTCGTTAGCCAAACGGTTTTTAAACTCTATTGCCGACTGTTCATTAAAAGTGGTGCCGTAAACAGCAATTAGGCCGTCAAGCGAGGGAATAGAGATTCGGCTAATTCTTATCCCCGCTCCGGCCAAATTATTAATTAACTTTAATACTGATCCTGCCTGCGGCTCTTCTTGCCGAATTTCCTTAATAAGAAAAACTAACTGGTTAAATTCTGAAGCTTTCTCTTCTAATTCAGCAAGTTCTTTATGGCTCGGCTGGTTAAGACTTAGAGTGGTTGCCGCTTCTGTCTCTCGGGCTAATTGACGGAGAAATAAGTCCGCACCGATAGAGAGTAAAAGCAGGAAGCTCGTAGCGGCAATAAGAATGCTCCGCCACAGACTGACAAAACTTAGAATCTGGTTCTGTTTGAAGATTTCCAAGTAGCTTGCCCCGAGAAGACTTATCTCTTTCGTTTCTTGAAGGAGGGAGCGGGAAGCGGCTCCGGCGGCGCTATTTAACTCTTCGGGATCAAAAAAAGTCAAAGGCCTATCTCCTAGGGCTTCTTTAATTTCACTCTGAAAGTCGCGGGAAGTAATAAAGATGAGATTACTAACTGCCCCTCCCCAATGAGCACCATAAAAATTAGAAATAGTGTTTACCTCATCGGTAAGAGCATTTATAAAATCCTTCGTTACTATCGCTCCCCCTTCTCCCGCAATAGTACCCCAAGGAGTAAAAGAGTGAAAAAGAAGCTGACTATTGCGAGTCAAGATAAAAGTTATTCCTTCCGGTTTTACCTCAACTACCAAGTGAGATTGCCCGGACTCTATCCGTCCTTGACGTTTCAACTCCCGAATTAGACTTAAACTCGTAAACTCAACCGCCGCAACGTTGAAATCAGTTTCTTCGAGAGCTTGGACAAATCCATCGACAATTTCCCGCAGGACGAAGGCGCCCAAAAGCTCAATTGTCTTGCCGGCCGGGTCGCTCCCGCCCATTCTTTGCCAGTCATAGTAGGATTGTTTTAAATTAAGAGGCGAGACCATCTGCAGATTAAGTTCGGCTGCCTCTTCTAGATTGCCGGAAACTTGCGGCGGCAGAGTAAATGTTTGAATAAAAACATCATTCGCCGGAATAGTTAAGACTACATTCAAATGTTTTCTAATTTTTGGAGGAAGTCTTCGGTAGAGTTCTCTAAGGACTGCCTTAAATCCATCACGGTTTTTTAGCCGACCTCCCTCAATAATTCCCGGCGGCAGGTGCAAGGAAACCTGCTTGGAATTGTCCCGTCCGCCACCTAAGCGAATAGTTGAATCGCTGACTTCCAATCCGACAAGAGGTGGCTGGGGCGAGATCAAAACTAACAACCGTTTTATAATTTTCATTATTAGAAGGCTACTTCTTTCAATGACTGAATTTGCACCTTACCGGTAGTTTGATCAACCCCCAAAATTGCTTCCATTTTTTTCTTGCGAGTAAAAGACGATCCGGTTGAATTGATAGTTATATTACCTGAAACTACATCTCGGGAAATTGATACAGTGGACGAACTCCTTGAACCCACTGAAAGAGAGTAACTGCTGGGAGAACAATTACTAAGGGGACAGCTTCGAATGACCCTCATAATGGCATCCTGGACGCCGGCTCTGGCGGCCTGCGATGCTTCAATCGCCAACCGCTCGCCAAACAAAGTATTATTAAGAGCATTAGCCGTTACTAATCCGGCAAGCGCAAGCTCAGTAACAATAAGTGTGATTAGTAAAAAGACAGGTAAGGTTACTGCTCCTGATTTTTGCCTTATCCAAATTTTCGCCTTATATCTCATCTTCAATTGAAAATGTAAATATTAAAATGGAAAATGACAGCTTAAAAGTATAAAATCTTTAAATTTGCACTTTGTCATTTTTATTTTTGATTTTTGATTTTTAAATTTCCTATGGTGACCAGTTGATAATAATATACTGGACGACCGGCGTTGTTGCCGCCCCATCTTTCTCTATAACCACCCTGTATCGGAAATAGCGTTTGTTGTTATGATAAAGATTGCTTATCGCCGTAGGCACTTCCGGCCCACTCTGGTAGTAGGCGGCCGAACTCCCACCAGGACCCATGAAAGCCCCGTCACCGCTCGCTTTTCCACCCCAGCCGATACTGGTAGTACAGG
>JAUYKE010000008.1 GCA_030700125.1 Candidatus Colwelliibacteriota bacterium | reverse complement strand
AATTTTAACAGGTTCACCGTAGAATAAGCTAGACAAAGATTCAACTTTCTTCGAATTTTCGGTGCTAAGAAAAATTCGCTCGCCTTTTTTCTTGAGCTTGTTATCTATCTCCGGATGGTGAGTAAGATAACCTTTTAGTTTCTCTGCGACAATCAGGCCTTGAGAAACTAGATTCACCTTTTGAGGCAAGTGGTTTTTAATTTTGTCTTCAATAATGGCGTAGTGAGTACAGCCCAAAAGGACTGCGTCAATTTGGCCTGATTGAGAAAAGAGACTTCCGAGATATTCCTCGATTAGGTTATCAAAAGCGGGCGAATCAACTTCTCCCGCCTCGATAGCCGGAACAAAAAGCGGACAAGTCTGCGTGTAAACTTTGATATGAGGATTTGTTTTAGCAACTTCTTTTGGGTAGACAAGCGAAGCAACTGTGGCCTTAGTTGCTAAAACGCCAATTTCCCGGGTGTGAGTAAATCTTCCTATTTCCTCTGCAGTAGGAATAATAATCCCTAAAACCTTTTTCTCTGGAAAATTGGCCGGCAAAAATTCCTGCTGGATTTGTCGAAGAGCATTCGAAGAAGATGTATTACAGGCCAGAATAACTAATTGAGCTCCCCTTTCGAATAATTTCCTTACCCCTTCAGAAGTAAATTGGTAAATTTCTTCTTGATTACGGTTGCCGTAAGGAGTCCGGGCGTTGTCCCCCAAATAAACATAAGAATATTGCGGTAAAAGCTTAACTACCTTCTTCAAAACCGTTAGCCCTCCAAGCCCTGAATCAAAAAACCCAATCATCTCCCGTTAAGTCGCGCTTTTCTCCAAAAGAGTAAAATACTGCGGAGTAAAAAGGGAAAGTTCGCTTTCCAGGTGTCGCAGACGGGAATCAATGATTAACGCTTCGATGATCTTCGGCGAAAGTTTATGCAGATGAATGTCCCTTCCTCGCAGGGGATTTTTAAGAAGCGCTGTGGCGGCAAATCCGGCAAGGAGTCCCCTAATCGGCTCAGCCGGATAAACAAGAAGTGCTTTCCCCTGCGGTGTAAGCACCCGCTCTATTTCATTTAAGGCTTTTCTTACATCTGGGATATGTTCAATGGTGTGAAAAGAATAAATCTTATCAAAACTTTCATCAGGAAATTCTAGTTTCTGGGCATCCATTTCATAAAGACCCGAAACAACGCCTCTGCGAATTGCTTCTCCGTTAACATCGATCCCTATTGCCTGGGGGGCAAACTTTTGCACTCTTTTAAGCGTATACCCTCTACCGCAACCGATCTCCAGTATACGGTTGTCCGCCTGCGGTTTAAGAAAACGGTTCACGATGTCAACATGATTCTTGCGATCCAGCTGGATAAAAGAATAAAACCTTGAGTTATACATACAAGTCTCTCCTAAATTATAAAAGATTTTTTTATCTCACGAAATATTTCTTTTTAATTTCAGATTCAATGCCCGTCTCAAATTCTTCTTTCCTTTTCTTCGCTTTATCCGATAACGCCTTCAGTTCCTCATCTCGCAGCTTATCTACCTCTTTTGCTCTTGTTTCTAAAGCGGCCTTATTGTTTTTTGATGGCTCATCAAGCACATCCTCAAGCAAGACCCCCAAAATCCAACCTACCCTCGGACCCGAAGCAATGCCCAAAATCTTCATCAATTCGTCCCCTTTTAGCACAAGCATCTTAGGAGCCGTCGGATCTCTCCTTACTTTTTCAATCATAAATTTTAGATGGCGCAACTTGTAAGGGAATGCCTTAGGCACGCCGGAGCCAATTCGATCGGCCTCCCTAACTTTTAAGAGGTCTTCTACATTTTCTTCTCCAACCCGACGGACGAACCGGCGAATACCGGCTTCAGTCACCTCCCCCACGTTGTAGTAGAAAAGGTGATAGCGAACAAGATGAGTTACGTGGCGAACGAACTTGGTAGAGAATTTTAATCGCTCCAAAAGAATCTTTGTCATCTTTGCTCCCACTACTTCGTGATTGTAAAAAGTAGAATCGGGCCCATCGCCGGCTTTGGTCCTGGGCTTGCCAACATCGTGCAGGAGCGCCCCAAGGCGAATCTCCAGGAGATAATTTTTATGAGCGGCGTAGTCCAGTGCCAAAAGATTATGCTCCCAAACAGTATAGATATGATGCTTATTTTGAGTGACGCCAGCCCCTTCTCGCAGTTCCGAAATAACATATTCCAATAATCCCAATTCTTCTAATTGCACCATGCCGTTATAGGCCCCTTTACCGGGGGACATAATTATTTTTACGAGCTCGTCTCTTACTCTCTCCTTGGCGATTTTATCTAAGAGGGAGGCCGATTTTTTGATGGCTTCGGCTGTTTCTTTTTCAATTTCAAATCCAAGCTCTGAAGCAAACCTCACCGCTCGAATCAAGCGCAAAGCATCTTCGCTAAATCTTTTATTAGGATTACCTACAGCACGGATAAGCTTGTATTCCAAGTCCTTTTCTCCGTGAAAGGGATCAATAATTTTAAATTTTGAATTGTCATTTTGATTTTTGATTTTTACACTTTGAATTTCCAATGCAAGGGCGTTAATGGTGAAATCTCGCCTCGCCAAATCTTCTTCGATACTTTTAGTAAATTCAATCTTGTCCGGATGCCGGAGATCTGAGTATTTTTCCTCTTTTCTGAAAGTAGTTATTTCAACGACTATTAACTTTGGGTCTTCAGAATGTGTCTTTACCCCTACCGTTCCGAATTCGTTTTCATAAACGCTCTCCGGAAAAAGTTTTTGGATTTCTTCCGGCCTGGCATCGGTAGCGATATCCCAGTCTTTGGGTTCGCGATTGAGCAAGAGATCGCGAACGCAACCGCCAACAATGTAGGCCTGGAATCCCGACTTAATAAGAGCTGAAATAATTTCTCTAACTTCTTTTGGAATTTCGAAATTTTTCATAGGGAGAGCTTAACTTTTTGTGCCCTCGCCAGGATTCGTCCCGCACTAGAGCACAGCTCGGTGCGGGATTGCGATTTGTTTCCAAATTAAAAACTTGGACAAATCGGGAAAACCCTCAACGGGGAAACTCTAGCGTTTTTCCCCGCCTGCCCGCCTCTGGAAGGATCCCCTTTCGTGTTCAAATCCCCCGACGCAAAAAGAACGCTTCTTTTTGCGTCCCCGGAGGGATTTGAACCCCCAACCCCTTGGTTCGAAGCCAAGTACTCTATCCGTTGAGCTACGGGGACACCTACCAGTAATTTAGCCACATTATGAAGTGGCGTGCAACAGCATAAAAAGCGGGCTGTAGGATGTTACCCTTAGTTTATCGTGCTCCTTCTGTGGTTGGTGCAGGAGCCGGTTCGGGTGGCAACGGAGATGTTAGCGGGACTTGGTATTGCTGTTGTTGCTGTTGCTGTTGCTGTTGTTGAAATTGCTCACGGAACTGCTGGGGCACTCCTTCCTGCTTAAACTTCTCAAAAGTTTCTCGATTCAACCCCGGCCTGGAATTATCTATTTGTCGGAAATCTCCCGGCCTAAAATTTCCGGGAGTACTGCTGCCTTCATGTCTAATAAAATCTCCAAACTCTCTAAGGTTAGCCGGTCTCACTCCTTCGCGGCCTTCGAAATCGCTTGGATTAAATTCGCGAGGCTCTGGTCTCTCCGGTTTAAATGACTCGAAACACTCTCTTAGAGTTGCTTTTACTTCTTGTCCCGGAGGCGTGCCTTCCTCTTTAGCTCTCTCAAAATCATCACCAAGTTTTTCTTTGAGACAACTGGATACTCCCGGCGGGGCGCTCCGCAAGAAGTTGCCTATATCAGGTCCGCTTCCCTCTCTACCTTCCTCACCGGGAGGACCTTGGAGGAGCCGTAATTTCTCGCCGCAGATCCTGAAGGCGTCAGCCATCTCCGGAGTCGGCATTACCTCACCCGAACGAATCTTCTCAAAAACATCGCCGAGTTTTTCCTTCACGCAGGAAGCTATCTCCGGCGGCGCTTGATTAAAGCCCTCTTTAGCATCCCCTTGGCGGCCAAACTTCTCAAAACATCCTTTTACTCTTTCGCCAATCTGCGGCCCGGGAGTTAAATTGCCCGATTGAATATCCTGGATAATGTTCGGGCCGAGAACTGATTTCAAACATTGGGCTACTTCCGGCGGCGCGTTTTCCAACCCTTGGCGTAAACGAACAAAGCCTTCCCTAGCATGCTTAATTTCTTCTTGGTCAATAAGTCCATGCTCTTCAGCAAACTTGAAGCAAGCTTCCTGGTTCCCCGGATCATTACAATAAGCGCGGCAGGATTCTTCAGAATTACAGTCGCCGGGTCCCTTACCGCCGGTTTTTCTAAATAGTTCAGCCCTCCTCTCATCAATAAAGCCCATCTTCTGGCCGAAAGCGATACACTCCTCTTTATTGGACCCGTTACTGCAGTAAGACTCGCACTGTTCTTTTGACTTACAGCCGCCGGGGGTTTCTCCCTGTCGAACTAGCTCAACAAATTTTCTCGCTTTCTCGCTTTTCTCATATTTAAGCCCATGTTCCTCGGCGAACTTTACGCAGGTTTCAAAATTGTTGGGATCGCCACAAAAAGTTTTGCAGCTCCTGGGTGAGTTGCATCCACCTGGTCCGCCGCCAGCCTGAAGTTTCTCTCGGAATTTTTCGGCTCGAGCACCTTCTTCCTTATCCATCAAGTCATGATCCTGGGCGAATTTAACGCAGGCAGATATATTAGCCGATTCGTTACAGTAAGCACGGCACTCGTTTTTGCTTCCACAATTACCTAACTCCGGAATAGGGAAACTAATGCCCTTGGCTTCAATCTCTTCGTCCGTGGGCTCTGCCTGCGGTGAGCTTGCCGAATCCGTTTGAGCTTGGGCAATAAAGGTGTAGCTTAAAACGATACTTGCGGTAAGAATAAGGAGTGGCAGGAAAAAACGAAGGGTATTTTTAGATGTCATCATAGTTTTCATTCGAATGGATTTTTGTATAAGCCTTCAAGAGGGTTGCCGGGAATTTCCCCCTCTATTGGATTATTAGCTTCACGGTAGAGCTCGCTTCCTAAATCCGCCGATTTTTCTCCGATAGGAACAGCTTCCTCCGGTGGCGATTGATAGTAATATTTCCAATAAAAAAATCCTGCTACCGCGAGGATTACAGCAACCACGATCGCAACAAGCGCCTTCTTTTCCATTGATATATTCATCTTCGCTAATTATAGCAATTCGGGGGAAAGAAGTTGTGTGGATAAGGAGTTTTCTCAAATTAGTCCGCCCGGAAGGATTCGAACCTTCGACCTTGGGATTAAGAGTCCCCTGCTCTACCAGCTGAGCTACGGGCGGATATGTCGAATATTACACCAAAGAATTTCTGAAAACAAAAACACCCTTAGCTTGTCGAAGGGTGTTTTTTGTTTCTCAAATCCCCTGCTGGCGGCTACGAATTGGTGCCTCCCACGCACCAGAGCATAGCTCGGTGCGGGGCAGGTTGGTAGAATTAGTACGAGGAGAGAGATTTCCGTCCCGACTTTACGTCGAGACTAATACCAATTCTATAAGTACCAATCATAACCGCCAGCAGGAAATTCGAGTATGGTGGTTACCATTTCCATCATCTCCCTTGAGTACACGATAAACATCGTGGGCTCAAGGGAAGGGAGGAGCGCGCCGAGTGAGGTGCGCACTCCCAACCCGTAGGTGGCGGCCGAGTGCTAGGCCGCCAATCGAACCACCTCGAGGCGCAGAGTCTGCGTCTCGGAGTCGTGCACCTCCATGACCACCGCCCGCGGGGCGGGGGCAGCCAGGAGACCGTTCGGCTTGGGCGTGGTGGTCGCCACACCCGACATCTGCTTGGAGATCATGTGATCTCCTTTCTGCTCCGCCGAGGCGGAGCGGTTGGATTTCGAAACTTTGGGGAGATCTTCCTTCGCTCTTTCGAACTACAGGAAGGTGAACCCCAATTTCAAATATCTTACGAATTAAAATATCTGAAATTGAAGTTCGTTTGGGGCGAGCTCCGATGTGACGTCGGAGCTCGCCCCTCGCGAGTGACTACTACTTCTTCTTGCCGTGGCCCTGGTCCAGAGACCGGGGCGGGCCCTTCATCCGCGACCGGAGCTCCCGGTCGGCGGCTGCTTTCGCTGCCTTGAGAGCGACGTAGGTGGTGGGCCGCGGCCGCTCGCCGTTCGAGGACGAAAAGACAAACTCCTCGTTCCTCTGCGGCGTGCGGGCACCACTGGTGCTCTCCTGGCGTCGCTTCGCCAACGCCGCAAGCCTCTTGGACCGGCGAAGAACGTTCTCCGCCGCGACCTTCGTGACGCTGACCCGACGCCAGAGGTCGTCGCCTCCGGTGAGAGGGGCGTTCCGGCAAGCTGTCGAGAGTGCTTTCTGAGCCCTCCAAACAGCCCGCACGGCGGCAAAATCGCCGCCATGCTCGCGGGTAATTGTCCCCGCGAGCGCCACCGTTGCTGACTCGAGGTCGGCAATGGCCTCCTCCAACGCGGCAAATGCTGCACAGGGGTCGATCTTGTTGATGATTGCGGAGGACACTAGCCCTCCTCTCTGCCGCCTCCTACCGAGACAGCTAAAAGTTTTAAAGTGCCTAACCGGTGGCAGGCCCGATTAGTTAGTCAAAACGGCTCACTCCATGAGCCACCCGGAGATTAGATGGTCTTGCGACATCTAACCCCCTGGGTCACTCATCGAATTTTCAATTTGAAGGTGCATTCGGTGTAGTTTCTTCAATTTTCTGAACTACCCCAACTTGAAGTTTCAAATTTTGAAAACTCAAGTTGGGGGAGTGGCTCCGACGTAATGTCGGAGCCACTCAGTACAGCTAGGAGGCGCGCCGGCGCTGGAGATCCTCCCGAATCCCCGCCAGCTGTTGGGCCGGCGGAGCCGCCGGCTCGCGGCGCAGGAGCGCGCCGAGAGCAAGGAACATCCCCGCCAAGATCGCCAGGGCGATCAAGGTGAGGTAGTAGACGACCTCCGCAAAGCTGTAGATCGGGTGGATGACGCCCGTTCCGATCTCCTGCGGGAGCAGGTAGACGTTGATCTGGAGGGTTATGAGGACCCACATCCCGAAGATGACGGTGAACACGACCCCCGTTGCAGTGCTCGCGTAAGACATCACGCGATTCATCATTTCCTCCTTTCGTTGGGAACGAACGGGCGCCAAGGTGGGATTGGCGCCTCTTCGCTCCCAACGATCCACTTAAAGAACAATAAAAAACGACCGGAAGAGCTCCGGTCGTTTTCTATTGACTCGAAATGGGCTCTCTCCTTCCCTTGCCCGATCTCGCTCTGCGAGATTTAGGGACTTGCTTAAATATGTATATGAGCTCTCTACCTCTTGAGCCGTTAGATGCGTTAGCTATCTAACTGGCTTGACTTTACACCTCCATTATAGCAAAAAGCTATCTCTTTGTCAATAGCCAGACTTCCCTTTATTTAAAGGGCTTTTTAGTAGATAAGGGCTATCTTGCCTGCCCCGTAGTGAGCTTTGCTCTACTACTGGGGTCAAGACCCAAATATCCCTTTATTTATTGGGCTTTTAGCCCTGGAGATGACGAAGGCCCCTAAAAAGGGGCCGTAAAGAACGATCGGGAGGGGCGGTCGGATGCAGATGCACCGCCCCTCCCTTGCTCGGGACAGAGCTCGATCCATTCTGCCGCGCCTAGCGCTGACAGAATGCGTCACGCGTGGGAGAGCACCCGCCCCGAACCTTGGCGACGTCGTTATCTTAGGTGAAGAAAACGGCGTCGTAGATCAACATTGCCATCAGGACGGCGACGCCGAGGTAAAGCCCCGTCATCAAGGCAAGTGTCTTCACCGGACCGTGACCAGTTCGAACACTGGCTACGATAAGGGCGAGGCTTGCAATTCCCGCTCCCCCAGCGATGGTGATCGCTATGATCACTGATGCCCAGAATGTGATTTCCATTCGGACACCTCCCATCAGACACCTCGCCGAAGATCCGCACGCAACCGCCGTTTCGTCAGCCAGTTACGCACCCAGTGCTCGAGACGATATATTGTTTTCAATGTCCCTCCCTCCTTCTCTAGTTGCTTTAATATCTCTTTTTAGTTCCAAAGTCAACTAATTCTGATAAAATCTAATTGATATGGATAAAGTTCGTCTTGATTCTCCTATTTCCGACATTCACGGCACTGCCCGCTTCCTCTCGAAGCTAAAAAGATTAGAGATACATACTGTGAAGGACCTACTCTGGCATTTTCCGACTCGCTATGAGGACTGGAGTGAAATCTCGCCGATTGCCGATTTAAGGCCTGGGGATGAGAAAACAATCCAGGGAGAAGTTATATCAATAAATTTAGTGCGGACGCCGCGGCGGAGAATGTTTGTGGTGGAGGCCTTAATTTCTGACGATAGCAGTTCAATCACCGCCGTTTGGTTTAATCAACCTTATATCAAACGATCGCTTCCTCAAGGGAAGCTCGCAAGTTTTTCCGGAAAGGCGACTCTATACAAAGGACGGTTGATATTGCAGAGTCCGACGTATGAATCAGTGACAAGTGACAAGCAACAAGCAACAAGGCATACGGGGAGGATTGTCCCGATTTATCGGGAGACGAAGGGGCTGACCTCAAAAGGAATCCGCTATTTTGTTCAGCTAATTTTGGAGCAGGTTGAATCGCTTCAAGAATTTATTCCGGAGCGCGTTCTTAAAAATCTGAACCTGCCGGAGGTAAATGAAGCCCTGCATCAAATTCACTTCCCGGATAAAAGAGAAGAAGCGGCCCAAGCCCGCAAAAGTTTTGCCTTTCGTGATCTTTTCTTGCTGCAGCTGAAGAATTTGGAACAGCGAGAAGTGCTGCGAAAACAAAAAGCTTACCCAACTAAATATGAGATGGAGGACGTTAAAAATCTTTTAAACACTCTCCCATATGAGCTAACAGCTTCCCAGAAAAGATCGCTCTGGGAAATACTGCAGGATATCTCTCATTCACATCCGATGAACCGTCTTCTCCAAGGAGATGTTGGTTCCGGCAAAACTATTGTTGCCGGCATTGCCGCCATCACTACCGCCACCCCGCCAAACAATCTCCAAGCCCTGCCTGCCGGCAGGCAGGCGGCTTTTCTGGCGCCGACTGAAATCCTCGCCCGCCAGCACTTCCAAACGCTTACTAAATTCTTTAAGGAATTTACGGGAGGGATTGCATTACTCGTTGCTAAAGAAACTCGAGTGTTTTACGGCGACGAATTAGAAGCTCCGGTTAAAAAGTCGCAGCTGGTTAAAGACATTGCCAGCGGAAAAATAAAGATAGTTATCGGCACCCACGCGCTCATTCAGAAATCTGTAAATTTTAACGAACTTGCACTGGTCGTTGTGGACGAACAGCATCGCTTCGGAGTTAAGCAACGGGCAGAGCTTTTACGCAGATCTGCTTATTGGCCGCACCTACTATCTATGTCGGCGACACCCATTCCCCGAACCTTAATGCTCTCTGTCTTTGGCGATTTGGATCTCTCTTTAATTCAAGAACTGCCGAAGGGCAGAAAAAGCATTATCACTAAAATTGTTGCACCGGCTAACCGCGATAAGGCCTATGCGTTTATTCGCGGTGAGGTAAGGAAGGGGAAGCAAGTTTTTGTGGTTTGCCCCAGAATAGAGACAATCGACAAGGAACAAGAGACAAGGGAAACGATACAAAAACTGGAAGTAAAATCCGTGAAAGAAGAATATGAAAAACTGACTAATAAAATTTTTCCAGATTTGAGGATAGCGATGCTTCACGGCAAGATGAAAAGCGATGAAAAGAAAAAAATAATGTCCGCCTTCGCCAAAGCTTCGGCGGATAAAGATGAAAGGATGGATATTCTTGTTTCCACTTCGGTCATTGAAGTGGGGGTAGATGTGCCGAATGCCACCATTATGATGATCGAAGGGGCGGAAAGATTCGGACTCGCCCAGCTTTATCAGTTTCGGGGCCGGGTTGGCCGAGGAGAAAAACAATCCTTTTGTTTTCTCTTTACCGAATCGACGAATCAACTTGTTCATAAAAGATTAAACTCTCTCCTTGCGGCAAAAAACGGTTTCGAGCTGGCAGAGGAAGATTTAAAGATTCGCGGGCCGGGAGAATTTTTGGGAGAATCGCAAACCGGCTTACCGGACATTGCGATGAAAGCACTCCAAGACCCGGAATTGTTAAGAGAGGCTCGCACGGCCGCGGAACAAGTTATTAAAGATGATCCGGAGTTAAAGAAGCACCCGCTTTTAAGAGAACGGCTTCGCCAATTTCAAAAAGAGGTGCATCCGGAATAGCCGCTTGACATAGAAATGACTTTCCCGTACTCTGCTACCGCTTTAGGAGTATCTCTTGAAGCGTTGAACATTAACGTAAAACGAGGGAAGGAGGAAAGTCACACAAACGCAGGCTGGAAGACTGGAAGAACATTTTCTCGAAAAGTTCTCGGAAAGGAGAACCAGGTGAAGAAGTTCCTCGGTTTCATCGCGATCGTCGCGATGATCGCCTTGTCGAGCAGTGCGGCTTCCGCAGCGCCGACCTGTGCGACCATACAGGGCGGCACGATCACCGACACCGCCGGCAACCCGCTCTCGGTCGGCTTCGACCAGTACGGGTATAACTACCAGGCCCACTTGTTCGTCGGGACCTACGACTCATCCGATCGGAGCCTCGACGGCACGTACTGGGGCTCGACCGGCGACTACGTCGACGACGGCCTGATCATGAAGTGGTCGGACGCCTGGCTCGCAAACCGCGACTGCGACTTGAACGGCAAGCTCGATCGCGGTTCGGCAGCGCCCTACGGCACAAGCCAGGGCTGGCTGACGAACCAGAACGAAGGCGACTACGACTCGGACGGCGACGGCACACAGGACGCCCACTACACGTACTTCTCGAAGATCGTGTGGGTTGGTCCCGGCGGCGACCTCTGGGGTGAGTACACCATCATCCAGGAGGTCCTCAACGACCCGTCCGCGGGCTTCCACGGCCTCCAGCTCAAGGTCGGCGCGCCCGGCTTCGGTCTGAACGACCACTGGACGACCTCCTAGAACTCTACTCCTCGACACAAAGGGGGCTGAACCGCAAGGTTCAGCCCCCTTCTGCTTTTTAGAATAAATTAAGTTTTCCCCTCTCGCGGTTTTGGTTTACGCCGATATTTCGGCGTAAACCAATAATCCAACCGGAAGCGGCCGCCAAGCATTAATCTCGTTTGAGATTCGAGCGCAGGAAAGGCGCCGAATACGATCAAACTCACGGGGATGAGTAGCCACTGAAAAAGATAAAGAAAATAATGACGCCGCTTAAACCAATCCGGTTTGGGCGGCAGGAGTATCAATCCCAGAACAGCAGAGCTTGCGATTCCAATCATCGCTAAGGTCATAATTACTCGAGTAATTTTGGGCAAGCTGAAGGAAAGAATTGTCTCATTAAAGATTTCTCCGCCCAGGAAAATCGGCAGCCACCCGAGAGCAAAGATAATAAGGGAATTGGTCGCCCAAGAATGAAATCCCTCTACTTCATGAAATGACCAATACAGTTTTCTTCCAAAAGGAATGGCTTTGTTTCTTGTGAAGCCGTGGAGAAGATAGGAAATATTTTCCACTCCCCAACCCCAACGCCGCTGTTGACGATAGATATTGGCCATTGTTCCCCAGAAAGTCGGGGCGACATTAGCATCCATGGAAACCGGATAGAAAAGCGGCACTACTCGCCAGTCGCCATCGTAATGAAGATAACACTGCCAGAAAATGCGAGAGTCCTCGGAGACAATATCTTTTTGCCAAAACCCAACCTCAACTAACGCCTTGAAGGGCATAGAGTGAGAAGAAAAAGTACGGAGACGTTCGGGCCGCGCCTGCTGCATCATATGCCAGAAGGTAGCCGACATGGCTACTACTCTCGCCAAAACCGGCGCCTCGTAGATGTTGTTGTGAAACAAAGGAACCGGTTGATAGCTTGACCGCTCGGGATGTTCGGCAGTGAGATATGCATAAGTTAAGCGGCCGAAATAATTCGGCGGCACCTGGGTATCAACGTCAAAAACTGAAACTAAAATTTTTCCATAATCAATGCCGGCAGGATCAATAATTAATTTTTTTGCTTCTTTAGCTGCCCAGGTTTCGTGGGAACCTTTGCCCTGAAGCTCGCCCGGTATTTGAGCCGGATGGATGGTAGTCATAAATTTGAAGAAATCCCGACCGAATTCTTCTTCAATTTTTCTTAAAACTTCTTTCGCCTCATTTCCTCCCCGCTCTTCGGCCGAGAGAACCACGACAAATTTATCTTTTGGATAATTCATCTGCCGCAAACTATCGAAACTTTCCTTAACCACCCCGTAGGGCTCTTTATACATGGGAAGGATTACCAAGTGATAAACATTCTCCCAAGAAAAGGGCTGGCTAGACTCCTCAGGCTTGAGATTTTTAACTTTCAGAAGCCAATCAATCTTTAAATATTCTCGCATCCTCACAAAGCTGTAGCGCAGGTGCAATGAAAGATAAATTGTTTTTAAAAGCCAGTAGATATCAAAAAGAATAATAAAAATCGCCACTGCGGCCGGCAGGTAATGGGAAGCGAAAACAACGATGAGAAGGGTCGACCAGGCGAGAATCGCCGGGACGAACTCGAAGAAACGATACAAAGTCATTGGTAATGACTAAAAGATAAATTGCAAAAGATTGTCAACGGCGTAGATGCCGCCGCCCATGGTGGCAAGGATAAGGCCGATTAGCACCAAGGCGACGTCTAGCTCGTAGCCGCCAACGAATTTATGTCTTTTATGCTTGCTCCTAGTTCTCCAGATAGCGACGATGATTATCTGAATTGCCAGAAGAAGTCCGAAAATTTGGGTAAAGAACCCGAAGATGATAGCCAAGCCGCCAAAGAATTCAAGCAAAGCGACGATCGTTCCCCAGAAGAGTCCGGGGCGAAATCCCATGGATTCAAAATTTTTGGCGTTTTGTGCTAGGTCTTTTATTTTTGGCCAGCCATGAATAACGAAGAGAGCTCCAAAGAAGACTCGGAGAACAAAGAGAATGATGCCGCTCCAGATAAAAAGATAAGGGATCATAAGATTTAAATCTTTATAGATGACCTTTACCCCGCACCTTTTAGCTTAAAAGGTGCGGGGTTTATTTTGCTTGAGATTAAGGATACAATAAGGCCGCTCAGAATTGAAATAGAGGACGATTGGCCCCATCGTCTAGTGGTCAGGACGCCAGGTTTTCATCCTGGTAACAGGGGTTCGACTCCCCTTGGGGTCACAAGTGAAAATTCTCGCAATTGAAACAAGTTGTGACGAAACAGCAATCGCTTTAGTTGAGGTATCTGGGGGCCTACAATCACCACTTTTCCAGATTCTCAAAAACGCTGTTTCCTCTCAAGTTAAAATCCATCGACCATTTGGCGGCGTAGTTCCCTCGCTCGCCAAGCGAGAACATATAAAGAACTTGCCCTTAGTACTCGGGCAAGTTCTTGGCAAAGAGCGAAGCGCAAAGCGCAAAATGGAAAAAATCGATGTGATTGCGGTGACGGTGGGGCCGGGATTGGAGCCGGCGCTCTGGAC
>JAUYKE010000037.1 GCA_030700125.1 Candidatus Colwelliibacteriota bacterium | reverse complement strand
ACTTGCTACATACTATTTACTACTTATTGCTTTACGAATCAAACTTGGCACCTCATCTAATGTCCGCGCCACCGGTACTCCTGCCTTCGCAAAAGCCCGCGCTTTTGACTCATAACTTCCCCGACCGCGAGCGACAATCGTACCCGCATGTCCCAATATAGTTCCTTGGGGAATATCTTTGGTAAATTTTCCGGCAATAATTGCTACCACCGGCTTTTTAAATTTCTCTTTCAAAATATAATCCGCCGCCTGCTCCTCGTAAGTGCCGCCCACTTCTCCAAATAAGACCACTGCTTTTGTCTCCGGATCTTTAGCAAAAAGTTTCAAGGCGTCAACGAAATCAAGGCCGATAATCTGATCCCCGCCAATCCCAATCACAGTGCTCTGTCCCAATTTCGCTTTGGTTAGGGTAACGGCAATCTCCGCCGTCATACCGCCGCTTTTTGAAACAACTCCAATTGACCCCTTAGTAAAGACACTGCTAATAGTTGAGCTCCCAATGCTTCCGATCTTACCTTTACCGGGGGAAATAATTCCTACTGAGGCGGGGCCTACCACCGTACTACCTTTGATTCTCGCCCATCTCACAATCTCGGTACTATCTCTTGTCGGAACATGCTCCGCTAAAATATTTATCAATTTAATCCCGGCGAAAATTGCCTCCATCGCCGCGTCTTTTACCGCAAAAGCCGGCACGGAAATGAGTGAGGTGTTAATCTCCGGGTGTTTTTTTAGCGCCTCTTTCACAGTGTCGTAAACCGACACTCCGGAAACCTTTTGCCCTTTCTTCCCGGGCGTTACTCCCGCCACCACTTTCGTTCCGTAAGAGAGCATCTCCCCGCAGGCACGCGCACCTTCCTTCCCCGTAATTCCCTGCACCAAAACCCTAGTTTTCTTATCCACCAATATCGCCATTTTATCTCTTCTTCCTTGTTACTTGTTTCTTGTTGCTTGTCACTCGCGAAGCGTATGCTTCGCGTACCATAATCCTCGCCGATTCCGCCATCGAAACCTCTGACCCAAAAAGGTGGAAATTATATCCCTCCCTTCGTGCGATCTCGCGGAGCATCAAAAATGCTTCTTCCTGCCGCGGCCCGCCGCGCCTAATCACAATTGGATATTTCGGCTTCGGCTTTATCTCTCGAAGCCCCTCAATAAAGCCGCGCATTGTCTCATAAATGTCGGTAAAATTTGCCGTTCCGCCAATTACCCAGCAACCCTTTATTCCGCGCCGATCAAGCACACGTTTCGTTAAATCTTTCACTAATTCAGCCGGTGGATTTCCAGAATATTCAGTGTAGTTCGCCGGCCGGCCGCCGAAGCGTAGTAATGCATCAATATTTAAGAGCGATGCTCCGCCACCGGAAGCGAGAATGGCAATATCTCCGCCTAATTCAATAAATCGCCGCTCTCCGGGATTAAGTTTTTCATCATCCAAAACAATTTTGGCGTCCCCTGCTATAAATTCGCCTTGCCCGATCGCCCTCGGACGACCGGCGCCTGGGCTAGCCGGGCGGTTTAGGGCCGGGTCAACTTTGAAAAGAGGGTTAATCTCCGCAACGAGAGCGTATTCATCAATAAAAAGTTTCCAAAGTTTCTGAATGATGCCCACAAGCGCATTAAAATCTTCTGACGGAAATTTGGCATGCGAGAGCGCTTCTCGGATAATAAACGGCTCCGCCCCTAATGTAATATCAAATGGAACTATGCTTGCCCCTGGGCGACCCGCGCCTAGTTTGGCCTTAGGGCGACCGCTACGCGGTTTAGCCCCAATCCGCGAACCACCATTAGGTGAGAGTGTTAAAACTGGTCCTCTGCTTTCGGTGTCGTAACTAAATCCAAAATAATATTCTTTGAGCGGAGAAATTTTTTCTTCAACAAGGACCTTCTCTACTTTCTCGCCGTTTATTTTCGAGGTGAATAATTTTTTAAGCCCCGCTTTAAGCTCGCGAGCATTTTTGGCAAAAATAATCCCGCCTCCCTTCTTGCGTTCACCCGAAAGCACCTGGGCCTTCAGCGCCACTGGCAATTTTATAGTTAATTTCTGGGTCGGCTTTTGGACAAGAACACCCCCTGGAACAGGTATCTCATATTTTTGAAAAAGCTCCTTCCCCTCAAATTCATTGAGTTTCACGGAAGTGATTATATCAGGTTTTTGAAAGTGTGGAGACGCCGGGAATCGGACCCGGGTGCGAATTCGTCATAGAAAAACCTCTACAAGCTTAGTCCGGTTGGTAAGAACCTAGGGCTTTAAGCCGAACGAAAAACTCTAGGCCTTTGACCGATGCATTTCCCAAGCACTCTGGGTCGAGAGAGCTCGGTAAGCTTGAAGTATTATACCGACTTCCTTTGTTCAAGCGCCAAAGGAGCGGCACCTGTCCTCATGGGACAGAACCAACTTAAGCGTAAGCTAGAGCTGGCTGTGCAGATTTATTTGCACTTATTTGGTCCGAAGAGTTTTAGGAGTTCTTCGAGCTCCGCTTGCAATTTTCCTAATCAGGAATCCGTCTACACCAATCGTCCCCATTTTAAAATTACTTTTTTAAAGATCGCTTTATCTCTCTTTCCGCTTCCCGTTTCTTAATAGATTCCCGCTTATCATACTTCTTCTTGTGCTTGCCTAAACCGAGTTCAATCTTAACCAATCGTCCTTTAGTATACACCCTAAGCGGCAGGATTGTCAAGTGAGATTCTTTCGTTTTTCCAATTAAAGCTTTTATCTCATCTGCCGTTAAAAGTAATTTTCTAGTCCGTTGGGAATCATAATCGGACGGAGTGTTATTCGGCTGATAAGGCGGGATGTCAGCACCGATTAGCAAAACTTGGTTATTCTTAATTACGGCGTAAGCACTAGCCAGATTTACCCGGCCAGATTTAACTGATTTCACTTCCAGTCCAAGAAGCTCAATCCCCGCCTCGAATTTCTCCAGGATCTCATAATCAAAATAAGCTCGTTTATTTCTCGCGATTTCCGCCATTGAAGTAAGTATATATCAGCACGAACTTTATGCGTCGAATCCGGGGATGGAACGCCAATCAATTCTCGCCTCAATAATTTCCTGAATGGGCTTCTGGTTCTTTAAAAGAAAATAGTGGCTCGCCGGATAAATTTCCGCTTTTCCTCGCCAATCCGATAAATGATTCTCTATCAGTTTGGCAGCGATCCCCGATAAACTATGAGATAAAGGACCTTCGTATTCAAGATGTTTTTCCCACGCCAGTATAGTTGTTTGACCGTATCCCACATGCTCTATCGCATTAAACGCCTTTCCCAACCTTGAGTCCTTATCGCGGAAAAGAATATTTCCCACCTGGTGCATTTTTGAAACTAACCCATCGCTGTACTTGCCCTCACAAAGTTCTCCAATAATATTGCTTAGCGCTCTAAGCTCTTCCTCTTCATCATGAGAATTTTTTCTGTGCCAAAGAATATCACCCACCACTGACTCTCCCCAGTCGTGCATTACGGCCGTCAGCAAAAGCAATTTTTGTTCATCCTCATTAAACCGCGCCTCCTCCGACACTTCTCCTTGCCAGGGCTCGTGCGGATCCAGAGAAGAACGAAGAAAGTCCCGCGCGATAGATAAGGTCCACAAAAGATGTTCAAGGTTATGAATGTCCAGCCCCAATACGCTTATCCATTCTTCATTCGTTATCTCCTTCGGTTTGTACGCCCCGAATCTTATTGCTCCCCTTAATTTTTCACCATAAAGAGAATTGGCAAAAAGCTCGTAAATTTCTTCAAAAGTTACTCCATCTATGCTATCCGGCACTCCGTCGTATTTCGGAAAATCCATCTCTTCCATTATAACAAGGGTTGCGCCATTTTGAGGTAGTCCTAAAATGAGAAATGAGAATAGTTCTTTTCATTTGAACCTTCGAGAGAAAGGAAGCGGATGTGTCGCCAGCTACAATTCCTTTTGTCGATCGAAAACCTCTATCCTGTGCTGGGCAGGAGAAGCGGGACGGGAGTAGAAAAGGATAACCGAGCCATCGCAGAACTGATGCGGGAGTTCAATCTCACCGAGGAAGAAGCGACCGAACTCCATTTCAGTCGCATGGATACAGATAGTGAGGTCGACTGCACAGCTGGAGTCCACAGGCGACCCCCGGCTGGGCCAAGTCAGTGGCGCAATAACGCCACGAGGATGTGGCACTACCACTGTGCCGACTGCGGCAAGACACTCACTTCGCCTGACCCCCCAGAAAAGGGTTCCTAGACCTCTAGGCCACATATCCCGCACCTTTTCTTTTGAAAAGGTGCGGGATATAATACTCACAGGTTCATAAATTTAAGAACGCATCTATATTTCTAAAACGGGTTTAATCCATTCCGAATATCCAGAATAATCCCAAACTAAACAACCATATAAACTACCCGGAGCTTCGGGTGATAGGCAGCGCCGGGGAAAACCTCGGAGTTCTCGCGCGGGAGAAAGCCCTTGCCCTCGCCCAAGAGCAAGAGCTGGATCTAATTCTTATTAACGAGAGCGCCAAGCCGCCGGTAGCTAAGATCATTGACTTTGATAAGTTTCGCTACGAGCGGGAAAAAGAATTTAAGAAACAGTACCGCCAAAGACAACTCGAGGGCAAGCAAATTCAAATCGGAGCAAAAACCGCTTCACACGACCTCCAAGTAAAATTAAAGAAGTTGGAAGAATTTTTAACCAAGGGTCACCGGGTGGAGATCCAAATGGTCTTAAGGGGGAGAGAGCGAGCCAATCGCGACTGGGCCAGAAGCAAATTTGAAGAGTTTCTGAAAGCAATTACCGTCCCCTATCGAATTACTCGAGATATCAAACCCGGCGGCCGAGGCCTCACCGTCCAGATTGACCCCGAAAAGAAAACCAGCTAGAATTCGGGGCTGTATCTCCATGGCCAAAAAATTTATTACAAGCAGGATAAGGATTACCAAAAGCGGCAAGATGCTTCGGCGCAAGAAAGGTCAAAGCCATGCGCGAGCGCTAAAAAGCAGGGAGCTAATTCGCCGGCGCGGCTCTGTTGCCGAGGTAGCCGATCCCGACAGAAAAACCATCCTCAAGCAATTTCAAATTAAAAAATGACAAGAGTAAAACGTGGAACCATCTCGCGAAAAACGCGATCAAAAATCCTTAAATACACCAAGGGTTTTAAGTGGGGACGGAAAACAAAAGAGCGAGCGGCCAAAGAGGCCCTGCTCCACGCCTGGACCCACGCCTTCAAAGGACGCAAGGAGAAAAAGCGCAGTTTCCGTGGGCTTTGGCAAATCAAAATCAACGCCGCAGCCAGAGAGAACGGCATTAACTACAGCCGACTGATAGCCCTCTTAAAGAAAAAGGATATCCTTCTTGATCGAAAGATTCTCGCTGACTTAGCCGAAAATGAACCGGAGGCCTTCAAACAGGTCGTGGCCGAGGCAATGAGGGAGTAGGCCTCCTTCGCAAAAAAGTGTGAGCTTGCTTTAGCACAATCTCACTATCCTTATAAGACCTAAGCAACCCCTGGGCATCCTTATAGAGAAACCAGCCAAACCCCTCGTGCTCGCTTGAAACCTTAATCTGTCTCCTCCCAGTTTCGGCCAAATAAAAAATCACTATCTTGAAAATTCTCTTTTTATTTCTGTAGTAGGTAAAGCGTTCATAGGCCTTAAATTTTTTCTTGAGTTGTAAGTCGGCTACCTTAAGACCGGTCTCTTCCCCTGTTTCCCTTATAGCCGCTTCCAAACTTTTTTCTTCGGCCTCAATCTTCCCTTTAGGGAAATTCCAATACCGCCCGCCGTGGTAGAGCAATAAAAACTTCGGCCCTTCGTCAGTCCGTCGGAAAACAACAAGGCCAGCGGAGATCTCTCTTATTCTCGCCTCTTGTCTATCCGGCTTTTTCTCCTGCCCCTTTTGAGGACGTGGGAGTAAATTGCGCTTTTGATTTCTCTCTCCGTTAACCATAGCCCTATTTTTTTAAGAAGCTTAACATTTTCTCCAGCGGATGCGCATTAATGATGTCGCTGCGTTTAGCCCAGCCGCGTCTTGCTTGGGCAATTCCCAATTCTAAATGATCAAAGTGGTGAGTACGGTGAGCGTCTGAGCTAATAGCCATTTTAACTCCGGCCGCCACGCATTTTTTAATATACTCATCTTTTAAATCAAGCCGATCGGGGAAACTATCAATCTCCATTACGGTGCCAGTCTCTTTAGCGATCTTAATAACTTCATCCATGTCAAAATCGCATGGCTCCCGCCTGTTAATTAATCTTCCGGTCGGATGAAGAATAATATCTACATTTGGGTTTCTCATCACTTTCTTCAATCGCTCGGTCTGCTCTCTTCGCGGCAGGTTGAAGTAAGAATGGACTGAGGCGCCGACAATATCCAGCTCTTTTAGGGCCGTATCCGGCAAGTCCATTGATCCATCTTTCAAGATGTCACACTCCGTTCCTTTCAAGATCGTAATTTTCCCTTTCATTTCTTTATTTACTCGGTCAATCTCTTTGCCTTGTTCTCGAAGCCGCTTCACGTTTAACCCGTTTGCCATAGCTAAGCGTTGAGTGTGGTCGGTAATCAAAATGTATTTTAACCCCTTCTTTACCGCCGCTGCCGCCATCTCCTTGATGGAATTAGCCCCGTCACTCCAGTTGGACTGAATTTGTAAGTCTCCCTGGAGGTCATTAAGGTCAATAAGCTTCGGTAGTTTATTCTGTGCCGCCAACTCTAACTCCCCCCAATTCTCTCGCATCTCCGGCTCCACATAAGTAAGTCCTAATTTTTTATAGAGTTCCCCTTCCGTTTTACCGGCAATTTGCCTACTACCGGAGAATAACCCGTATTCGTTAAGCTTCCAGCCCTTCTTTTGGGCAATTACCCGCATTGCCACGTTATGCTCTTTTGAACCGGTGAAGTATGCCAGCGCCGCCCCATAAGAACGGGCTTCCACCACTCGAATATCAACATCCATTCCGTTCTGCAGCGTTACCGACGATTTAGTTTTCCCGTGAGCCAACACCCTCGCCACCTCCGGCTGGCTTACAAAGTAATCCATTACTTCTTTGGGCTTGCGGGAGACAACCAACATATCCAAATCGCCAACCGTTTCTTTCCACCTCCTGTAAGATCCGGCGATTGCCACTTCTTCCACCCCGGCCAGTCCCGCTAATCTTTCTTCAATCGTTTTGGCAATCGGGAAAATATACCCTAAAAGAAATCGACCGGTGTGCTTTTTCTGAAACTCAATTCCTTTTAAAATATTTTCCTCCGACTTCAAGCCAAAGGTCGCGAGATCCCGAATCTTCCCGGCTTTCGCAGCTTTCTCTAAGTCGACAATGCTTTTGACCCCCAACTCTTGATGTAATTTCCTAATTTTCTTGGGGCCAAGGCCCTCAATTCCAATAAACTGGCTTAGATTAACCGGTGTTTTCTTTTTAAGCTCTTCGTAATATTTAAGCTTCTCGGTTTTTAAAAGTTCCTCAATTTTCTCCGCGATAGAAACGCCCACTCCCGGAATTTGTGTGAGAGCTTTAAGGCCTCCCTTTTTGTAAAGTTCATTTAAGTCCTCTTCTAGATCAGCAACCGCTTCCGCCGCCTTCTCGTAAGCCCGCGGTTTAAAAGCCACATTCTGCATCGCCAGATATTCACTGACCTCAAATAAAATTCTCGCCACCTCCTCGTTACGCATAACGATTTCAAATTCTATTCTATCAGATTTTGAAAATGAGAGGCCCTCGACGCGTTGCCGCGCGTCGAGGGCCAAGGTGCTTATGCTACTTGCTTGCCCCGCACCGAGCTACGCTCTGGTGCTGGGGCTGACGAAGACGAACTGGTCCTCGCCGCTCCAGAAGCCGTCGGGACTGCCCCCGCCCGCGTCCAGCCACCCAACGTCGCCGTCGTGGCCCACCTCGAAGACACACAGACTGCCACCGGAGCTGGCAATCGGCTCCATGGCTACGGTGAACCATTCTCTATGAGACTGGTCGGCGTACTGAAGCCGGAGCTGGGGTCCAACCTCTGCCGGGCAGAGGTTGAGGCCTTGCTTCTGGGCACGGGCGTAGATCTTCCGGAGGGTGACACTCCCCGGGAAACCGAGTTCCGCAACTGAGAGGCGGACGAGATTCACCTCCGTCTTCTCGGTGGCCAGATTGAAAGCCGGTTTACCGAGAATGTCCGAGGTCCAATCACTCACCTGGAAACCGCTCTTCTCAAGCGCCTTCTTCAGAGGCCTGACGTTCTTGAAAGTGCCGAGAGTGACGGTCTTCCATTCCGGGAAGGTGGGCTTGCCGTCCCACGGATTCTCCTTGCGGAGAAATAACTTGAGAGCCGCGAGCCACTCTTCGCCGTTGGGGCCGGAGAGCTTCTGGTTGAGGTCGCCAAGCGGTCCGCACACCGTGCGGAGCGCTTCGCCGAGCATGTTCGCTGACATGGTCAGCTCCTTTCGTTCCTGGAAGCCTCCCTATGAGGCCTCCACACCTTAAGTAATAACGACACTTCAAGTCGTTACATCCTACCTAAAGCGTGAAGACCTCACCATAGGTAGCTGCTTTTGAAGGTGCTATAAAACACAACGATTGTAGCCACCAGTCAAGGACCTGTCAACTCTCTTTCATGTTGCCCTAGGTTTTAACCTGGGTTAAAACCTAGGGCAAGTGTGGTATGATTAGATGCATGACAAGAAGAATCATGTCGGAAGAGAACGTGAGGAATATTCAGAAGTCGAAGCGAAGTTATTACGTTACTTTACCGATTCAGATAGTCCGCGAATTTGGTTGGCGGGAAAGTCAGAAGGTGGTGGTGGAAAAACGCGGAAAGGAGATTGTAATCAGGGACTGGAAGAAATAGCGATCTCTTCCCCCACCACATCTATTTTTACCGTACCGCCTCGATGAATCCCTCCGCTAATAATTTTCTCTGAGAGCGGCTCTCTAATTTTATCTCTTATCACTCGCCTGATAGGCCTTGCTCCAGAGGCAGGATCATAACCCATCCTAACAATGAGTTCCGTCACTTGAGGCGTATAAACCAAAATGACATTCTGTTTCTCTTCCAGAAGTTTAGCTAATTCCTTAAGTTGGAGCTCAACAATCGCTCCTAGTTCATTCGGGTTCAAATCCCGAAAAACGATAATATCGCTGAAACGATTCAATAACTCCGGCTTAAAGACATCCACCAAGATCTTTTTCAAATATTCGGCGATCGATGCCACTGATTCTCCCTTACTAAGGGATTGATGGATAACATCCGAGTGGGCGTTGGAAGTGGCAATAATAATAGTGTTCTCAAAATCCACCACTCGGCCCAGGTTATCCGTAAGACGTCCGTCATCAAAAACCTGGAGAAAAAGATTCCAAATATCCGGATGGGCTTTCTCAAATTCATCTAGAAGAACAAGGCAGTATGGTTTCTCTCGAACTGCATCAGTCAGGGCTCCGCCCATCTCGCCGTCCGGAGCGCCAATCAATCGGTGAATGCTCTGCACTTCTTGATATTCAGACATATCAAGCCGCACCATCGCTTCTTCAGATCCGAACTGTACTTCAGCCAAAATTTTAGCTAATTCAGTTTTTCCCACCCCGGTTGGACCGACAAAGAGAAATGCCGCAATCGGTCCTTTTTCCCGAGACAACCCGCTTCGGTATTCTCGGAGTGACTCGGCTACCGCACTGACTGCTTCCTCTTGGTTAATCAACCGGCGATGAATAATCTCTTCTAAATTAAGGAGTTTAACCGCCTCTTTGCCATCCACCTCCCGGATTGGGATATTCACTCTTTTCTCGGCAACGGCAATTATGTCGTCTCGCCTTACAAACTCATTCTCCTTACTGACCACATCGGCCACGGCTTCTTTCAAAAGATCATCGGCGGAAGCCGGCAGCATCTTCTCTCTAAAATATTTCTTGGCTATTTCCACCGCGGATCTCACCGCCCCAAAAGTAATCTTCACTTTGTATTGCCGCTCTAAAACAATGCTCCGATAAGCCAGGATTAACTCGGCTTGCTCTTCCGAAACCTCATTAACCCTAATTGTCTCAAAGGCGTCTTTAAACTGGCTGTCAGTTTCAATAAACTGCTTGAACTCTTTTGGAAAAGTAGTGCCGATAGTCGGGAAGTTGTCTGATAAAAGGAGCGGCAGGATGGTATGGGTTGCCGTAATTTGCCTTGGTCCGGCCGTTCTCGAAAGATTATGAACCTCCGGGATGTAGAGAATAATATTGCCTGCCCGAATCATCTCGTTGAACGCTTGCTCAATTCTTCTTTGCATCTCTCCCTGATCCGCTCCGGAGATAAGTCCTCCGATATCCAAGGCAACCAATCGTTTATCAAAAAGCTGGGGTGGCACCTGGTCGCTTACGATTAAGCTTGCTAGGTGTTCTACAATCGTCTCTTTTCCGGCGCCGGGCTCTCCCACCAAGAGCGCATTCGGCTTGGTTGGCTGGGAAAGGACGTCAAGCAATCGATCGAGCTCCCTCTCGTGGCCAATCAAAAACCCCACCCTTTTCAGGCGCGCTAGGTGAGTTAAGTCCGTACTAATCTCGTCGAGTCGGGGCGTGGGGCGCGCCGTCCAAGCCCGGTTCATAATTCGATGTTTAGTCCGCCTCGGCCCAGCGAGAAAGTTCCCTACGGAACCAATGTGCCGTTGCCGTCGCGCCATCCGGCCAAAAATTACCGCTCTTTCCAGCTCGCCGGCATCAATTTCAAACAAATTAAAGAGCACCTTCAAATTATCATCGCCGGAGACGCCGAGTGCCGCGAAAATATCCGCTGGTTGAATATTTTCCTGGCCCGGCTTCCTTTGGTTAAAAGCGGTATTCATCAGCTGCTCAATTTGATTCCTCGTTCTTTTTAAATCCTCGCGCAATCCAATTTTGCGATTAGCATATTCTTCCGCCTTGGCTATGAAGTCCTTGTAGCTAACTTCCATTCTCGAGAGGAGCTCTTTGACTTCTCCCTCTTCAAGCAATGCCCTCGCTAAAACAAGTGAAAAAGCTCCGCCCAAAATAGAGGTCTTGTCGTAGGCAGATACGAGAATCCTTTTGGCCCTCGGCGCCAGATAGGACTCGAGAGTCTCTTTGTCCATGTGACGATCTAGAAGAGAATGAGCAGCTTGATTATAGTGAATCCCTCGGTCAACTAAATAAAGGGCGGAGAGTACCCCCAGCCAAAAAAGCCAGGGGGCATCTGAAAACTTGAGGAGGAAAAATAATGTCGCCGTGATTTGGATGCTTATCCAGGCGTAACTAATGATTCTTACCGCCATTCGGCTGGCGTAGTTCATCGTAAAAAGCCGATCCGTGAATTGAAGTCTGTTAACCTCTGTCATTAAAAACCAGTCAATATTTTATAGACGACGTAAGGCGGGATGATAAGCCAGATGAAATAAAACAGTGCAGCAAGGGCGGCCGCTAAAAGATAAACCGAAGCGGCGACAATAATTCTCCCCGTCCTAAAAATCGGCCCCAAAATATAGCCGATGATTGTCCTGTCTTGATAGAGGGGCTGGAGCCAATGGCGCACCGTGATTCTTAGTGCAAAAAATCTATCCCACTTCTCAAAGAGATCGATAAGCTTACCTCCGGCCACCCGGAAACTTCCCCAGTACCAATGCTCCAGAAATTCAAAAACACGAAAGACGAGCCGCCCCAAGAGATAACTGATTACCCCAACCATTCCTTTTATTATAGTATTACATTCGTGAATAAAGCAGCTGCCCTCACAAAATTGCGCGACGACATCTCGAAAGATATCTCCCTTCCTCTCCGCGAGGCGAATCTTGTTTTTGGCGAAGGTAATCCCGGGAGCGAGGTAATGTTTATCGGGGAGGCCCCGGGATTTTATGAGGACCGTGAGGGTCGACCGTTTGTCGGTCAGGCCGGCAAGCTTTTGAACAAACTGATTGAGGAGACGGGGTGGAAGCGAGAGGATGTTTATATTACCAATATCGTGAAGCGGCGACCGCCGTCAAACCGTGACCCTCTGCCGGAAGAGATTGAGGCCTACGAGTCATATCTAAAAACTCAAATTGAAATTATTAACCCAAAAATCATTGCTACCCTTGGCCGCTTCTCCATGAATTATTTTTTCCCCGCCGCTAAAATCTCTAAAGACCAGGGGCAAATTTTTTGGTGGAATGATAAATTAATTTACCCTCTCTACCACCCGGCGGCCGCCCTTCGCTCCACCGCCGTCTTGGAAGATCTGAAAAAAAGTTTCCAAAAACTCCCCGAACTGGTAAAAGATTACGAAAAACTCCTCGCCGAAAGAAAAGACATCGTGACCGAAGGCTCACCTACTCCAGAACCTCCAAAAATTAACCAAATTAAATTATTTTAGCCACCGATCAATTTCAGATCCCTTTTCTTTAATTCTTTTAAACTGCTGAAATTATGGTCTTGGCTAATTATTTTTGCTAACTCCTGTCCACCCAGGAAGCGCGGTAAAATCACATAATCCGCTCCCTCTTTATAAAGCTCCCTCGCAGACCATTCATCTTCAGCCGTCAAAATCACTTTCGCCCTACCCCCCCTTCGCTTAACTTCCTGGATGACAATTAAATTGTCCTTAAGTTCGGGTAGGGTTGAGATAATTATTTTTGCCTTCGCAAGCCCAACTTTTTCCTGCACCTCGCTGTCAGCAATATCTCCGTAGACAACCGGAACGCCGGTTTTTGCAAGCGACTTTACTACTGTTGGGTCGAAATCCAAAGCCACAAAACTAGCCCTTGAGTCCTCAAGGGCTTTGAGAATCCCCTCTCCCATCCGATGAACTCCTATAAGCACGGTGTGGTTTGATAATTGAACTTCAGGTGACGTTTCTTCAATCATCCCTCGCCGAAACTCAAACCGCGCGACCAGTGGCCGGAACACCTCATAGAGCCGATTGTTGTGAACAATAAAGTAAGAAGAAACAAAAATGGTTGCTAACCCCACGAGGGTGATTAACGAAACCTCAGCATTACTAATATGCCCCAGCCGACTCCCCAAGGCCGCCACGATAAAACTAAATTCAGACACTTGAGCCACTGCTATCCCTGTCAAAAATGAAGTCCGCGACCGATAGCCCAACGCGCTCATTATCAAAAGCACAATCAAAGGTGTGCCAATAAGCACAAATAAAGTCAAAGCCGCGGCCGGCAAGAGTTCGACTCCTCCCAATCCCTCGAGTGCTCTCGATCCCAGAATGACGAAAAAAAGAATAATGAAGAAGTCACGGAGCGGCCGCAGGCGCGAAGATATCTGGAAACGCTCCGCCGAATTAGCCAGCGCCAAGCCGGCCAAAAACCCTCCGGCCTCAATTGAAAGACCGGCGAAGACTGCGACGCTCGAAACCCCCAATGCCCAAGCAGCTCCAAAGAGGTAAAGCATCTCCTGTGATCTACCGATTAGATCCAATACCTTCGGCAAGACTCGCGAAGCAATAATCGTTAAAACCACCAAACCCAGACCCTTCACTAAAGTTGTCACGCCTAAAAGTCCGACTCCTCCATCGGACTCAAGCCCCGTAAGAAATAGAATCAAGGTAATAGCCGCGAAGTCCTGAAGAAGAAGAATGCCAATCGCCACTCGGCCGTACAAGCTCCTTAGGTCTCTTTTCTCGGACAAGAGCTTTACTACGACGATAGTTGAAGAAAGCGTAAGCGCTGAGGCAATATAAAAAGACGAGAGCGTGCTAAACCCTAAAGCGATGGAGAGAAGTATGCCTGCGATAAAGGTAAAAATAATCTGTCCCAAGCCGACCAAGAACGCGGGAACGCCAACCTGTCGCCACTCTTTTATATTCATCTCTAGCCCTACCAAAAATAAAAGGAGAGCTATCCCAATTGCCCCTAAGGACTCGAGGTATGCAATATGAGTGAGCTGAAGCTGCTCAAAGTAGCCGATAACAAGCCCGGCCACAATAAACCCGATAATTACCGGCTGACGCAAAAGGTGCGCCAGAAAACCGAAACCGACCGCAAGCACTACCACCAAACTGATTTCGGTAAAAATCGTCATTGGGCTGATTAATTACGGTTAATTATAGAGTGGAATGAGGGTTTATTAAACAAAGAGCAGTTTAAAGACATGCTCAGGTCTGTAGGTGAAGAACTAAGAGCTTCGTGGTTACTTCTTCGTAACCCGAAGCTGGGGCGTGGTCGGTTCCTGGTGCGCGATGGCCGAGAGCGTCTCGGCGGAGCCAAGGAGGCCAGAGTCGAACGCATCCCGGAACTTGCTCGGCGAGACCTCGAGAAGCGGCTTGACCCGCTCGCCGAACCTGTCGAAAAGGCCAATGGGGTCAACAGCCCACGTCAACCCTCGAATGATCTTCCCTTGAACACCGTCCTTCGTCGTGTAGCTGTCGCCCGCAACTTCGACGAGTGGGAAGGCTTTATTGCGGAGCTTGTCATGTCGCCTCTCTAGCTCCGCCTTCTCCTGGCTGATGCTATGCATTTCAGTTAGCATCGCCTCCAGACGAGGATTGATCCGCTTCTTCACTTCCCCCACAGTCCCCGCAGTCGCTACGCGTGCCATCAGACACCTCCTTCAAAAGTACTCGTTACCTCCGCACCATGCGGAAGCAATTATCAATCTATGATTGCAAGAACTAGTAGTAAACGTCAAGAGGCGGTGGTACTCCGCCTCTCTCTGTTACGAAATTCGCCCCGCATAATATGTGCTTTGAGCGCCCGACAGGAATCGAACCTGCGACCTCTTCCTTCGGAGGGAAGCGCTCTATCCGCTGAGCTACGGGCGCACAACTTTCAGTTTAGAGCGTTCTCCAAATTTCATAAAGGCCGCCCAGGATGAAAACAATAATTAAAGTCAGTTCTCCTTTGTGGACTCTCCCCCGCAACTTATGATGCATCAAAATCACCATGATGCTCTCCAGTGCTAAAAACACTCCGCCGATAACAGTTACAAGCTCAATAAAGTTCCTTAAGCCCGCGAGGTAAAGAACTAGCGGCGAAAATATGGTTATAAACACCGCTAAATAAGAGGGCAGCTTAAAGTCGTAGCGGAAAATATCGCGAATCTCCAGTCCCAATAAAAAATATGAGGTTAAAATGGCGAAAATCCCTAAGAGCCCGATAAGAACAACTACTCCATTGGGGGCAAGAAGCAAACCCGAGAGAGAATCAGGAGTTACTCCTGCGGGGGAAAGCCAAATAATCCCCAGGGCGAATAATAGATAAAAAGCTGCCGGAAGAGCTGTCCCTAAAATAATGGCTTTTTTTAAATTACGAGGTGAAAGGTTATTTTCTTCAAAGTAATTCTTCAGGGAAGAGATTGCCGGTCGGCCGTAAAGAGCAAATAAAACTGCCCCATAGGGGAGAAAAATAAGCGCCGGGTTAAATGGCGGCAAATCTTCCACGTCCCCTTTACTTAATCCGAAGCCAAAAAGAACCAGAATAATGACAAGCATTCCCAAAGTAGCCAGAAATTCAAAATTTTTCAGCCGATTAAGCGACACTAAAATTGCTGCCGCCCCGACCCCCCAAAAAAGATAAAGGTTTAAAGAATCCCCCAAAGCGGGAATGAGAAGCCGCAGAAAAACAGGCCCCAAAGAAAGATAAGCAGTGAGCACCAGGGTTAGCCCCAACCCGGTAACAATTGCTCCCAGCCAAAACCCGGCTCTGCCCAAGTAAAGTTGGGCGTAGCCGGCAAATCGGTGTCGCCCGGAGGTATGCTCTATTAGATCCGCGTAACGTAGGTGGACCAATGTAAAAATAAAAGCGGCGGCGATCAAATAAAAAACACCAACTGCAATGCCGCTCGCATTAAACAAGTAAGGTAGGGCAAACATTCCGGCCCCGATAATAAGGGAAGATAAAAGTACCGCCGGTAAAATTAATTCTTTATACCACCTCGCAAACCTTGTCACCCTGACGAACCTTCTCGCTTACCTTAATTCCGACCTCCTGGCCCTTTTTTGCCTCATCAATATCTTTATGGTCGAACTGTATTGAACCGATCTTTAGAACAAAATCAGTAGTAGCTCCTTTAAAATGGACCGTCTCACCTACTTTTACTTTTCGGTTGAATTTTACGATCGCCACTTCTAAATGGGAATAATAATGAGTAACTTCGCCTATTTCTTTTTCTTCGTTCATACTCATATTTTATCTCTCTAGCGACCTTTCTTTTCTCTATCAATAATAGAGATAAGCTGATCCAGTAAACTCTTCGGGTCTTTAGTAAAAACGATTTTATCCTTTCGCTCCGCGGCCCGATGCGACTTCTCCAGTAATAATTTTAGCACTTCGTCTGTTTCCCAGTCGCCTTCCAGGACGCCAATCGGCTTTCCGTCTTCAAAGGCAATCGTAAATTCGTTGACCGTCCCCATTCGGCCGCAGCCGACAACAACTGCATCGGCCGCTTTAGTGAGCATTAAATTCCGTCCCGAATAGCCAAAACCGGTGTAGACAATTAAGTCATGGTAATCAATGGGTAATTTATAGACTTCAAGATGCTCTCTCTCCGTTCCTGCCGGCGAGAAGCCAATCACCATTCCGCTCTCGCTTTTAACACCCTTAGCCGTCCAGTAGGGAAAACCGGTCGTCGCTCCCTCAACCAACATCGCGTTGTGGCGGACAATTTCTTTTCCCAGCTCTTCGGCCATCTGCATTGCATTCTCTCCGCAATGGTCCGTTTCCGCCGCCCCGGACACACAAATCTTATATTTCACCCCTTTATAATATCACTTCTTCCCCTGCTTCTGGAATCTTAACGCTTATAGCCAGCTCATCCTGGATTTTCTGCTTTAGCGGTATCATTTGGTCTTCCTCTCCCTGCACTAAAAACACTTCTTTTAAATTCGCTCTCATCGGTGCTACCCAATCAAGAAGCGCTGGTTGATCGGCGTGGGCCGAGTAACCGCCGATGGCTTTCACCTTCGCCTGCACCCGAATCTCCTCGCCCATAATTTTTACTTCTTTAGCGCCGTTTAAAATTTGCCGCCCCAATGAATCTCCCGCCTGGTAACCGATAATGAGGAGAGTATTTTTAGGGTCACCTAAATATCTTCGCTCGTGATGCAAAATTCTTCCACCCTGAGACATCCCGGAACCGGCAATAATGATTTTTGGAGGCGGAACATTATTAATTTCTTTTGATTCGGCCGTGGTTAAAGTCAAATGTAAATCCGGGAAGTCAAAAATTGCATCCCCTTCCTTAAGCAGAGTCGTCGCCTCTTCATTAAAGTAAGCTGGATCGTTCAAATATTTTTTATAAACCGCCGTTAGCTTTATCGCCAAAGGACTGTCAATAAAAATAGGTACTCTCGGAATTCGCCCGTTCTCTACCAGCTCATTTAGTTCAAATAAAAGCTCCTGGGTTCGCTCCAGGGCAAAAGACGGAATCATCAATACTCCGCCGGCTTTTATCGTTTCTTCAATAATATTCTCTAGCTCGTCTTTTCTTATTTTTTCTGTCTCGTGAATTCGGCCGCCGTAAGTAGACTCCATTACCGCATAATCCGCGTCTGGAGTTTTATCAATTTTTGTAATAAAGGGTGTCGCCGGATTCCCTAGATCGCCCGAGAAAATAATTTTCTTCCCGCTCTTAACTTCTGTCACTAAAATCGAACTTGATCCTAAAATATGTCCGGCATTGTAAAACTCTGCTTCCCAGCCCGAGATTGGCATTGTTTTGTGATAAAGTGTCGCTTCCCAAAGAGACATTAATCCCTGCACTTCTTCTACTCCGTACATTGGCTCTTCACCGCAATCCTCGGCCTCATTAGATAAAATTTTCTCTGAATCTAAAAGGAGCTCCTGGGCAAAATCTTTTGTCGGTGGCGTTGAAAAAACTTTCCCGCGAAAGCCCTTCTTATAGAGAAGGGGTAATCGCCCAATATGATCAATGTGAGCGTGGGTAATAAAAACTGCGAGAATTGTGCTAGGCCCATAAGGAAAGGGTTTAAAATTTACCGGCTCACAGTACCGCCCTCCTTGTCGCAACCCGCAATCAACCAAGATCTTAGATTGGCCGTTATCCAAGAGATAATTTGCCCCAGTAACTGCCTTCGCCCCTCCATGAAAAGTTAGTTTCATATTTTCTTTAGCTCCTCTCGTACCACCTCCCGGTCGTCCCACGCCACCTTCGTCCCCCTCGGCCCCATAATCCATGGCTCGGCTCCCTTCCCTGTTATTACTACCACCTCTCCCTCGCCGCTCTTTGCCGCCATGAGCGCCTCCCGAATCGCTCCTCGTCGATCCAGAATCTTTATAAATTCCTTATGTGAGCCCGCTACTTCGTCAATTATCTTCATCGGATCTTCGTCATAAGGATCCTCATCCGTCACAAAAACTTTTTGGCAAAACTGCGCGGCTACATCTCCCAAGTGCGGCCGCTTCCATTTATCCCGTCCTCCGCCGCATGCCCCCGTTACCGCAATCAATCTTTTATAGCCCATTTCATTCAATGTTCCGTAAACTTTTTCTAATGCCTGCGGTAAGAAAGCGTAATCCACGAGCACCCTAAAAGGGCGAGCCCCTCCGAGACCGTCCGCGGTCGGACTAGGTCGGGCTGTAGCCCTAAACCCTTGGGGTCCGCCCAATCCGCCAACTGGCGGAGGTGGATCAACGAACTCCATCCGCCCGGGCATGACGGAGACGTCCCCGATCGCCTTAAAAGAAATTTTTTCGGGAACTCCCTCCATGCGGGCAAAAGTCAAAGCCGCCAAAATATTATTTTTATTAAACTCACCCGGCAATTGGGTTTTTAAATCTCTCGGATAGTCCGCCATCCTGTAAACAACTTTCTTTCTAGCCGGAATCCGGTTAAAGAAATCAAAATTTGGATCATCGCCGTTCAAGATATGGATCGGTGTAGCTTTAAAAAGTTCACCTTTAGCTTGGCGATAATTTTCAAATCCGCCATGGGCCTCAATATGCTCCTCGGATAAATTGGTAAAAATTGCCGCATAAAATTTTATAAACTTGTGGCGGTATTGTTTAATCCCCTCGGAAGTCACTTCTAAGAATACATATTTCACTCCCGCATTCTTCGCTTCTCTTAATAGTCTCTGGGTTTTGAAACGTCCCGGCGTAGTCATTTTTAACATATTCAGTTCGGTCCGCTCCGCTACCCTAAATCGTAAGGTTGAGATTGAAGCCGACGGAAACCCAGCCCGAGAAAAAATTTCATACAAAAATTCAATCGTCGTCGTTTTACCTGAAGTTCCCGTCACTCCAACTACTTCAAGCGACCGACTGGGAAATCCATAAATAAGTGCTCCCGCAAAAGCCAGCCCCCAATGATAAAAAGGTTGAAAAAAATTAAAAATCGACCTTGGAATAAGACTTTTGACCTTAATTAAAAACCTATCCATCGCCTGTTTCCTGATTCCTGTTTCCTAATTCCTAATTTTTTTAAGCGCATCGCGCAGCCGATCTGAAGCCGTGGTCAATTCAGGATCAATCTTTCTCACCGCTTCTCTCGCAAGGCGCACGGGATAGCCCAAACTTACAAGTGCTTCCGCTATATCGCTATCAGCCTCCACAAGCCCCCCCGTCTCTGCACTGCCTCGACCTTCCATCTTATCCTTTAGCTCAAGCACGATTCGTTCCGCCGTCTTCCTGCCAATCCCGGAGGATCTCTGAAGCATATCTACTTCTCCTTTAGCGATGGTCGTCATAAGCTCTTCTGCCGGTGCCACTCCCAGAATGCTTAAAGCTGACTTTGGCCCGATACCAGTGACTGAGATAAGCGCTTCAAAAAGATGGCGCTCCGGCTCGCCTAAAAATCCGTAGAGGTCGGCTCCCCCTTCTCTAAGATGAAAATATGTAAAAAACTCCACCTCCTCGCCCACTGCCGGTAGTCGCTCGCCCGTCGTGAGAGGTACTGCCACCTTAAAATCGAATCCACCAACTCCAACTACAACAGATTTTCCTTCTTTTCGCTTAAGTGTCCCCCTTAGGCCATAAATCATGGTAATTTCATTATACCCGCCATTCTAACTATAACCATTGAGTTGACGCTATGAATCGTTTCTAGGATAATTTAGATAGGATTGATGATTAAAAAGCGCCTCAAACAACTTAGAGATCGTCTTCTGGGTGATAGGGATCGCTTAGAAAAAGAGTTAGAAGAAGTTAGTCCCGCTAATATGGAAGTTAATCCTGGCGATGAAGAAGAGCAAGCCGATGAAGTTGAGGAGATGGCGGGAAGAGTGGCCTTGGCTGAGGTTATCCGCCGACGCTTAAGGAGAATCCGGTCTGCGCTCACCAAAATGCAAAACAAGGCCTACGGCACCTGCGAGAACTGCGACAAGAAGATTGAGGAAGAACTTCTAGAAGTTGATCCCGAATCGCGTTACTGCAAGGAGTGCAAGCGGAAGTTTCATGGCTAAAACCCTCGCGAAGGTCTACTCCGCCGAACTTGAGGGTATTGACGCTAAGCTAATTGAAGTAGAGGTCGACTTAAATGTCGGCCTTCATAGTTTTAACATTGTCGGTTTGGCAGATAAGGCGTTAAACGAAGCCAAAGAGCGGGTAAGTTCGGCCATCAAAAATACCGGCTTCAAACCTCCGACAAAAGAAAATCGTAAAATTACCGTCAACCTCGCTCCAGCTGATGTAAAAAAGGCGGGTGCGCAATACGACTTGGCTATTGCCGTTGGGTATCTCATCGCCACCGAGCAAATAAGACCGTTCTCCTCGGTTGATAAAATTTTTATCGGCGAGTTGAGTTTAAATGGGGAAGTCCGTCCGGTACCCGGCTGTCTTAACACTGCCCTTCTCGCGAGAGAGACGGGGCTAAAATATCTTTTCCTCCCTAGAGAGAACGCACCCGAAGCGAGTCTGGTTAACAACGTAATAATTATTCCTGTCGCGACCCTAGCCGAGCTTATCAACCACTTGGGGGAAGCCGCCGCCATTGCGCCTCATCCCCAAACCGAATTTCAACCCGAGGATTTAGGGGAAGCCGACATTGCTGAGATCAAGGGGCATGAATTTGCCAAGAGGGCTCTCGTAGTAGCGGCCGCCGGCAACCACAACATTTTGATGAGCGGCACTCCCGGAAGCGGCAAAACAATGCTCGCGAGAACCCTTGTTTCTCTTCTCCCGCCTCTTGCCCTAGAAGAAGCAATTGAGGTCTCCCGAATCTGGAGTTCAATTGGCCTTCTTAAGGGAAGTTACGCTAAGAGTCGCCCTTTCCGCTCTCCTCACCAAACCGCTTCTCCTGCGGCAGTTATCGGTGGAGGCGTGAACCCCCGGCCCGGAGAAATCAGTTTAGCCCATCGAGGAGTGCTTTTCTTGGATGAGCTGCCAGAATTTCGTCGTGATCTACTGGAAGCCCTCCGCCAACCGCTTGAGTCCGGAGAAATTGTCGTTGCCCGAGCTCGCAACAATCTGGTTTTCCCAGCCCGCTTTATTTTAGTGGCAGCAATGAACCCCTGCCCTTGCGGCTTTTGGGGAGATGACGAAAAAGAATGCCGCTGTACTGCCAATGAAGTTTTCCGCTATCAAAAGAAAATATCGGGACCGCTTCTTGACCGAATTGATATTCAAATCAATGTTCCCCGGCTAAATTTCGAAAGCTTGGAGAGGGCGCCGGGGGACGGAGCCAGATTGAAAGATGCCGTGCGCCGAGCCCGCGGGGCCCAAGCCCAACGATTCGAAAAATCCGGTATAAAAAGGCTCACGAACTCTGAACTGAGCTCCAAGGAATGCGAAGAATCGATTGCTCTCACCAAAGAGGCCAACGAGCTCTTGAAACAAGTTTTTAATCGTTCGCTTCTGTCGGTTCGCGGCTACTATCGAATCTTGAAAGTGAGCCGCACCATCGCCGACCTCGAGAATAGTGAATTTGTCGAAGCCCCCCACGTGGCGGAAGCGTTTCAACTGCGGATAAGAGAGGAATAGCTATCGTGCAAACGGATTTCGTGCGCCCGAAACTCCGAAGTGAACATGGCACCCCGTTATTCCGCGCACCTGTCCTGTGCGGCCAATCTTAGCAATCACGCTTCCTTGCCCGATTTGGTCCCCAGCGCCAACTAAGTTCACCGAGTTGTGGCCATAAAAAGTTACGGTGCCGTTAGCGTGTGAAATTCTTACAAATCCTCCGTAACCGCTGTTCCAGTTTCCCGGCGATCCGGTTTCAGTTACCACCCCTGAAGCCGCTGCCACGATCGGCGTTCCGCAAGCGGCTGCAATGTCCACCGCGTTGCCGTCGTGCAACTTACCCCAATTCAAGCCGCTTACTACCGGGGAGGTAAAGTAGCCGCCAGAAGAGGTTAGAGAAGTTTCAGGCGGAGAACCGAAAGAAAGCTTTTTGTTTTTCCCTTCTTTCTTATCAGTCTCAGGATTATAGCTAATCGGCCGAGCATTCGGCACGACTACTGTATCGCCCGCCTTAAGGGTGTCCTTATTAAGCGTAGAGATTCTCTCTGCCTCTATTCCGTAAAACTGCGCAATTGAATTAATGCTTTCTCCTTTTGCTACTTTGTGAAGCACGCCTGAGACGGGCAAAATAATGATTTCCTCTCCAGGCTTAATCTTTCCTGAAACCGCTAACTCGTTTGCCCAGATAATTGTATTAACCGAGATGCCAAATTCAGCCGCAATTGTTGAGACTGTGTCTCCCTCTCCCACCTCGTAAGTCAAAAGTCCATTCCGTGAAGGAGTGATATTGGTAGATAAAAGCGACGGATTTAAGAATGAGCTCCTCTCGACCAAGACATAGCCGATTGCCTCTTCTTGGGAATCGGCCGGCTCAAGGCCTGCCAAATTAGAATCATTAATAAAAGCGGCACCCGTGAGCTCGGAGGCCTCAACCTCGCTGAACAGCTTCTCCGGCAACTCCGCCGGTAAAACCTGATTAATATAAAACAAATTCGCCCCGACTACCGACAGAACAAACGCCACCGGTAAGGGTGGCACCATCTTCAGGGCAACCAGTAATTTGTGTAGTATGGTACTAATAACCTTACTATGCTAGCTCGGACCCCTAAAAAGGGCAAAGTGGATAAATTGGGAATGGAAATTTCTCTTAGTAGAAACCAATTAGAAGCCGTTAGTCACGGCAAAGGCCCAATGCTCATTGTCGCCGGGGCTGGATCCGGAAAAACCCGCACGTTGACCGAGAGATTGACTTACTTAATTAACTCAGGCGTTCCAGCTGTAAGAATCATCGCCATTACTTTCACCAATAAGGCCGCCGAGGAAATGCGCTCCCGAATTAAATCGCGTGTTCCTTTTATCGGCACCTTTCATTCTTTCGGAGCAAAAATTTTAAGGAAGGAGGCAGGGTCTCTCGGCCGAACCAAGAATTTTGTTATCTTCGATGCCGACGACTCTTTAAAAGTAATAAAGAAGCTTCTTGTCTCTCGTGAGATGCCTACACGCTACTCGCCTCCTAAGACCCGCTATGAAATTTCTAAAATCAAGAATAACCTTCTTGACCCCAACGAACTGGATAATTGGCTAATGACCGCCTTTAACGAGTACGAGAACGAGCTCCGCCGCCAGAACGCTTTCGATTTTGATGATTTAATTGAAAAAGTGGTCCAGCTTTTCCGCCTCCACCCGGAGGTGCGAAAAATTTATCAAAACAAATTTGACTATATCTTGGTTGATGAATACCAAGATATTAATTTAGTCCAATACGTCTTAGTTAAGCTCCTGGGTGAAGGGCATCGCAATCTAAATGTTGTGGGTGATGATGAGCAGGCAATTTACGGCTTTCGCTGGTCGGACTTCACCAATTTTTTGAACTTTGAGAAAGATTGGCCCGAAGCAAAGATCGTTGAATTGGGAGAGAATTACCGCTCGACTGCTACGATCGTCAAAGCCGCAGCCGCCGTTATCAGTAATAATAAATTTCAGCGTCCCAAGGACCTCTGGACCCGGAACGACCCCGGTGGGCCCGTGAAAGTCATTGGCGCCGAGAACGCCGAAGAAGAGGCCGAGGCCATAGCTCGCGATATTCTAAAAGAGCAATCAAAAGAGTTCGCTATTCTCTACCGAACTAATGCCCAGTCGCGCGCTTTGGAACAGGCCCTAAGCTTCAATTCAATTCCTTATGAAGTTTTCGGCGGCCTCAAATTCTACGAGAGAAAAGAGATTAAAGACTTGGTTGCCGGACTAAGGTATGCCCTAAACCCCCGAGACGAGCTGTCTCGAGAGCGTCTGGAGAAAACTTTCAGGAGGGCACCGGCGAGAGAACTCGTGCAAAACCTGCCTGACTTAGCCGAAAAACTCTCACTCCTGGAGCTCATTGGCTTTTTCCTTAAAACCACCAGTTATTTTGAATTTTTGGGGGCTAAGTTCGAGAATGCCAATGATCGAATTGAAAACGTAAGTGAATTAATTCAGTTTGCTTCAACTTTCAAATCTCTGCCTGATTTCCTCGAGAGGATTTCACTCCTCCAGCCGATGGACGGCCTCAAAGCCAACTCTCCCCAAAGAAGAGTCAGATTAATGACGATTCATTTAGCTAAAGGGTTGGAGTTTGATTCGGTCTATGTCGCCGGCGTCGGCGAAGGACTCATCCCTCATCAGCGCTCGCTTGCCTCGGAGGCCGAGCTGGAAGAAGAGCGCCGCTTAATGTACGTTGCCATGACTCGCGCGAAGTATAATCTTACCCTCGGCTTCTACGGCCTCGCCTCCCGCTTCCTTTACGAAATTCCTCCGGAACTCATTGATTTTAAAACCGCTGATGGTTTCTCTGGCGAATTTATTGAAAAAGAAATCCACCTCGACTAATGCCAAGAAAGCTGGGACAGCATTTTTTGAAAGATAGAAGGAAGCTAGAAAAGATTGCTGCCGCTTTAGAAATTGGTCCTCGCGATACCATTGTTGAAATCGGGCCAGGTCACGGAGAATTAACAGAACACCTAGTCGCCATGAATCCTAAAAGAGTTATCGTGATAGAAAAGGACCCACGCCTGGTAAATTTTCTCAAGGAAAAATTTCAAATCATAGGCACCAAATCACAAAATATTGAGATTGTTGAGGGAGACATCCTTAAAATCCTTCCGACTCTTCATTCGAAATTCGAAATTCGAAATTCGAAATTAGTGGGAAACATTCCCTACTACATTACCGGGTATCTCTTGAGAAAAATTAGCGAGTTAGAGAAAAAGCCAAGGTTAATTGTTTTTACAATTCAAAAGGAAGTAGCAGAGAGAATCTGTACCAGCCCGCCAAAAATGAATCTGCTCGCGACCAGCGTCCAATTTTGGGGTACGCCAAAATTAGTGGGCTACATTTCCAAAAAGTTTTTTCGCCCCCCGCCAAAGGTTGACTCCGCCATTATTAAAATCACCCCAAACAAGAAGCAGCCAAACCAAAAGAATGCCGAAAAGTACTATCGCTTCATTAGAATTCTCTTTAAGCAGCCGCGGAAAACGATTTTAAACAATCTCCGCGAAGGGTTTAAATTACCTCAAAAAGAGATAGAGGAAAGGCTAAAGACACTTCGTGTCTCGCCCAAGTCTAGGCCGGCTAATCTATCAATGTCTGATATCAACAAGTTATCCGCAATTTTTCCCCAATAAAAGGTATAATTAATTAAGCGCCATAATGAATTTCTCAAGAACTTTTCCTAAAGCTCTTCTTGTTCTCGTCTTAGTTCTCAGCGTATTTGTCATTAGTGTAGCCCCTGTCAATGCATACTGGCCATGGGAAGCAGGATTTTGGGATCCTTGTGGTGGTTTTACAGTAGGTCCTCTTCTCTGCGGCGCGCTAGATAAAATAGCAGAAGACATAATAAAAGGCCTTGCTGGTGTCATCAACGGTATCATACTTTTTATAGCGGGACTGTTCTTCTGGCTGGCAAATTTACTAATCGGTATCGCTCTAGACTTAAATAATAACCTTGCCTTGGGCAAGGAATCGATAGTTAACACCGGGCATAAGATTGTGCTTGGTGTTGCTAATATGGGCTTTATCGTAGCCCTCGCCGTGATCGCTTTTGCCACGATGCTTAGGTGGGAGGGTTTCAACTATAAGAGAGCTCTTCCCAGGGTCATTATTGCAGCTCTTCTTATAAATTTTGGCTTCTTTATGGTTACCCACTGGTTAATCAGCCCGGTTAATCAAATAACGGAGGCTTTTCGAGCGAGTAGTAATTTTGATCCCACAAACTCTTTTGCCGTTTTCAAGGATGCCGCAGGTATCGGCAAGGTGGCAGAGGAAAATATTGGCGGAGTAAGCGGCATTGCCGGGGAAGTAGCCAAGAGTATTACAAGCGTTCTCTTTACGGCCCTTTTCAGCTTCTTGGGATTTCTTACCTTGATGGCTTTCGCCGCAATGCTCTTTGTAAGATATATTGCTCTCGCTATTCTTATCATCCTTCTGCCTATAGCCTGGCTTACTTGGATTTTTCCTAACTTAAAAGTTCCCGGAGGCCATCCGTGGACCGTTTGGTGGGAAAATTTCACTCGCTGGCTTCTCTTTGCTCCTTTTGCCATGTTCTTTTTTTATCTTGCTGTCGGACTGGCCAATACAAAGGGCTTTATCCCACCTGCTGACGAAAATTTTAGCGGCTATCTTGGGGGGGCAATATTAATTATAGGACTTCTTTTGGGTGGACTGGTTGTTTCTAACAAAATGGGGGTCTCTGGCGGCGCCATGGCTCTAGGCGCGGTGGCGACAATGAAGGGGTGGGCTCAGGTTCAGGCGAAGCAATTAGGGCGACGCGCCGGTTACGGGGCTTATAAAGGAATAAAGGGTGATGAAGCGGCTAAGCGACTGCAAACAGTTGGGGCGGAAAGAGGAAGGTTGGGCAAATTTGCAACCGGATGGATTAGAGCTGCCGGAAGAGAAACCACGAGAACCGCCGCTAAAACCGAGCAGTCAAGACAAGAGTTCTTGAAAAAGAAATTTGAAGGTCTAGCTCCGTTTCAGATCGCCGACATGTACGAGGGGCTAAATGACGAGGAAAAAATGGCGGCAGCCCAGCACATGGTTGATAAGGGATATCAATGGGAACTACCCGAACAGTGGACCAAAGACGTGGCAAGATGGGAAAGAGAAGGGTCGTTTGATAAAAGGGGCCGGAGAAAGCTTCAGCTTGATGCATTTGATAAAGGGTATGATTCAAAAACGCTTGCCGCCATGGAGGATGAGGAAGCTATTACTGCTATAGCTGACCCTGCCGAGAGAGTAAAAGAAGCTATGAAGAGACATTTCTCGGACAAGGACCTAACGCGGCTGGATGACGAAGGACTCCGAGCCAGGACAGAGGCCGCCATGGCAAGTCATGTTAAAATCCTCGGCCACAAAAATATTCCGAATATTGATCCCAGGATCCTTTCCGAGGAATCGAGAGCGTTTTCAGTAAAAGACCCGGTGACAGAAGAGAGAGAAAACACTGATTTCGGTAACCGCTATCGCAACCTCTTTGCGGACAGCGTAATGGAGCATATGCCGACCGCCGCAGCCGCTCTTTACGGCCGTACCCGCGGCAAAGGCGCTCCCTTCATGGTCGAGAAAACCGAAGAATGGATAAAAAGGTGGGATAACGAGTATCTTGTTCCTAAAGCTGCAGAGATAGCCCGTCAAGAAGGAACGAGAGCTGTGGAGGTAGCTCGTCGAGAAGGGAAGACTGAAGATGAAATTCGCAAAATAATTCCGCCTACCGAAGATGAAATCCGGCGAAGAATTCCGGGCGCAACACAAAAAGAAAAAATAGAATGGGTTAATGCTGTGGACGCAAAAAGAGCTAACCGAGCTACTACCCAGCTAGGGGCATATATGCAAACGGGTAAACGCGCTTGGTTTTTCCCAACCATCGGTGGTGAAGCACCCACAGCCCCACCAGCATAATCTTTCAAAATGATTAAAGTTACCAAACAGGAATTTGTTAAAAGATATGACGCCCTCCCCGAGGGTCTCAGTGAGATATTTCTTTCGGATGAAAACATCAACATGCTTTTGAAAATCGGGGAGGTTCATCACTTGAGCGAGGACCGAACACAAAAAATTGCCGGCGTGGTCGGTTATATTGTTCTCGGCTTAGTTCACATTGAAGATCTAGCTAAAGAAATTGCAATCGAAGCCGGTGTTGATAGAAGATTAGCGAAGGAAATAGCACGGGAAATTGAGTTAAAGATCTTGAATCCGATTATACCGCAACTGCAGCAACTTTATCACTATGGATCGGCTGGAACAGTTGCGCCACCGGCTGGGACCGCTGCAGCCCCGCCTCAACCAGCAATCATGAGGCCGGTATTTGCTCCGGGGGGTCAGGAAACCTCAGTAGTAGAGCGGAGCTCACTACGAGGCGAAGCGGGAGCTAATCCGGATACGCCATTCATTCTCCACGAAGAACAAAAAGAAACTGAACAAGCGAGACCCAATGATGAAGCATTAGTGAGGCCGAGCTTCTATGAAGAGACAAGAGACAGGAGACAAGAGACAAGCATTGAGAAACCGACGGCGGCGAGGTTAGAGATTGGCCCTTCGGCCGGCTCGGGGCAAGGGGAGAGAAGAGAACCGCGAGTGGGGAAAACTGAAGAGCCACCAATAAGAGTAGTTCATTACTCCGGCCCGCAGACGCCGGTGGATCCATTTGGGAGTCAGACACCAGACACCGGGCATCCGCCATCAGAAGCCGAAGATCGAAAAACCGAACTGCCGAGAGATATTCATCCGGAGAACATAGTCGACTTAAAAGATTTACCAAAATAACTTTGGCGCAATTTCAAGTTCCCCAATTTATTGAAACAGAGGATAAAGTTATTGGCCCCTTAAGCTGGCGGCAGTTCGCCTATGTTGCCGTCGCCGGAGGCATTTCAGTAATCCTTTTCTTGCTTCTTGACCCTATCTTATGGTTTTTGTTGACCCTCATTGTGGGCGGTGTAGCCCTTGCCCTAGCCATTGTTCCTGTAAACGGCCGGCCGATGATTGTTTTTCTCCGAGCCCTCATAGATAACATCTGGAGGCCGAAAGTTTACGTTTTTCAGCCAAGAACTTCAGGAGCAGACGACCAAGGGCTTCAACTGACTGATACATCCGCACGATTAGTGAAAGAGTCGCGAATGCCTAAGGGAATCCCCGGAATCGGACTCCCCACGATAGAAGGACTAAAGGGATTGAGGCAGTGGCTGCAAACTTCCAAAACCGCTCTCCCGAGGAGAGAAAAGCCTTTAATTAGAGACTTAACCGGCTCCAAAAAACAGTTTAAGGAACGCTACGAAGTCGTGAGGCGCCTGACCGGAGAGCAAGAAGTAGCAAGACGCATCGACTACAGGTAAGATTAAGACAAAGAGATGCCATCGACGACAGCCAAAACTCAACAGATTGTTGCCATTAAAGATATTAAAAACGGAGTGGTCGTTTTAAAAAACGGCTCCTTGAGGAAAGTCGTTTTTGTCGAAGGCATTAATTTTGATCTCAAATCAGAAGAAGAGCAGCAGCTGATTACCAGTACCTATCAAAGCTTTTTGAATGCTTTGGATTTTTCGGTCCAGATCAATCTCCATTCCCGCAAATTAAATATTGAGGACTATTTAAAGAATCTGGAGAAAAAACGCGACGAAGAGCCGAACGAGCTTTTGAAGGTTCAGCTGGGCGAGTATTCAGAGTTTGTAAAATCATTCGTCGGAGAAAATGCCATTATGGCGAAAAGTTTCTTCGTTGTCGTTCCCTATGATCCTGTTAGTATGCCTGGCGCAGGCCACGCCAAGCCCCTTTTTGGAAAAATATTCGGTCGTGGCAAAAAAGAACCAGTGGATTCGTCCGAGCCGGCAGTAACAAGCGATGGCGGATTCGACGGGCTCACCGCAGGCAAAATTAATCCCGTCCATTTGGAGCAATTGGAGCTTCGCGTTAACCAGGTGATTGATAATCTTCGCCGGGTGGGCCTTCGCGCCGTGGCTTTGAACGACGATGAGCTGGTAGAGCTTTACTTCAACTACTACAACCCAGCCACTGTTGAAAAGCGGGGTGAGGTTATCGGCCGCCAGGGGGCTGGTGGTATAGCCACGCTTGAGGATATTGTCGCCCCGGCTTCCGTTGAAGTTAGCCCCACTTATTTGAAAATCGGCGAGAAATTCGTAAAAACAATGTTTGTCTTCAGTTACCCCAGATATCTTTCGACCGGCTGGTTCTCTCCGGTCATTAACCTTCCTGATTTGGTTGATGTTTCAATTTTTATTCATCCCGTTGATACCGGAGTGGCAATGCGTAATCTCCGCAAAAAAACCGCCCAAATTGAATCTCAAATTATGTCTTCTCAAGAAAAGGGGCAGGTAAGAAGTCCTCTCTTGGAGACCGCTCTTAGGGATGTTGAATCTCTCCGTGATTCGCTCCAAACCGCCGAAGAAAGACTTTTTAAAGTCGGGGTTTACATCACCATCTATGCCGACTCGGAGAAAGAATTAAAAAGATTAGAGACTGACATTACCAATACCTTGGACGCGAAATTAATCAATCTAAAGCCGGCCAACTATGAGCAGATTAAGGGATTTAGCTCTACCATGCCAGTCGATATCGATGAACTTCAAATTCACACCCCTCTCAACTCCAGCCCTCTTTCTTCTCTTTTTCCCTTTATCTCGCTTGATCTCACATCGGATACGGGAATAATGTACGGCGTTAACCGCCACAATAACACTCTGGTTATTTTTGATCGCTTCTC
>JAUYKE010000036.1 GCA_030700125.1 Candidatus Colwelliibacteriota bacterium | reverse complement strand
CCCGCGTCAAGATGAGCTTTCGCCTGTTCATAAGATTCAAAAAATCCTGTCGCCTCAATCGCGACGTCAATTCCCAAATCTTTCCAGGGTAACTTAGCCGGATCTTTTTCTTGCAAACACTTCACCGCTTTTCCGCCCACCACTAAACTGCCGCCTTCTATTTTTATCTCTTTATCATATCGGCCGTAGACCGTGTCGTATTTTAACAAGTATGCCAGGTTCTCCAAGTTGCCAAGATCATTTATCGCCACAATTTCCAAATTGGGATTGCCCAGTGCATTTCTAAAAAACAAACGACCAATTCTCCCAAACCCATTAATCGCTATTTTCGCCATAAGTTAATTATAACTAAGCACTGTCTTATCACCAACCTGAATATCTAAGCGCTCCACCGTCCCGGCCTGCACCTCCAGCACTTTCTCGACCGCCTCCGGCGATGAATAAGTTCTTAGACGCAGCATATTAACCCCCGACTCAGGTTGAACATTCTTCTCGAAACCGATAACCGTTTCCCCTTTAATCCAAATAATATCAATGGGAATCTTCATACCTTTCATCCAGAACGATTGATAACGAGAATCTTTAAATATAAAAATCATCCCCTCGTTGACGCCCAAGCTCGCCCTGCCCGAAAGCCCCTGTCTTTGCTCTGCCGACCGATCGGCAATGTCAACCGAAAACGTCTCTTCCTTAATTACCACCTTCGCCTGTTTATATTCTGTGCTTCGCCCTAAATTAAATTGAGAGATAAAAAACCCGGCAATGACGAGTGCTAGAAAAAAGCCCAGAAGAACAAGCGGTGCTAAAAATCCAGAAAGTTTCACTTTAGATAAGACTTCGGTAGAGCCGATGGTGATCTCTAAGCAGCCGGGTAATTAAATAATTTTTTAATACTGACTTGTGGGCCTCCCTCCCCAGCTCGGCGGCAAAACTCTTGTCGTTAAATAACTTTACAATTGCCTCGGCGGCCGTAGTGGATTTTTCCACCAGAATACCGTTATGCGGATTATCAATCTGAAGCGCTAAACCGCCGACGTTCCCCGCAATTACCGGCTTACCCTTCCAAAGGGCTTCAGTGGCTGTAAGCCCAAAACCCTCTCTAATTGATTTTTGTAAAACAATATCCGCCCCGGTCTGAACCGCATTCACGAGCATATTGTTATCAACATTAACAAGGTGAATATCCGGATCCTCCCCGGCGTGCCTTTTAACTTTCTCAATCATCATTGCCGATTCGGGATCGTCTTTCGCTGTCGCATTGCCCAATAAAATCAGTTGCAGCCCGACGATCTTCTTTCTCGCCAACCGATAAGCATTGATCACTCCAGTCGGATCTTTCCACGGATCAAACCGGGAAACTTGTGCCACGATCGGTCGCTTAATATCAATTCCTAAGCCAGCCAAGACTTTCCGCGCCGCCTTCAAACTCATCGGCTCGTTCTTCGGCACTAAGGGGTCGATTGCCGGCGGAATAATCGCCACCTTGCCGACCGGCAATCCCTTCGGCACAAACGAGTTCAAACTGAAAATTACTTTGTCATAGTCATTCAGATAAGGCAGGAGAAATTCCAAGAGCTGCTTATTCGGAGTTGATAAATCAATATGAATTCGAGAAATCGCCGGTTCTAACCTCTCGGCAAAGTGCCACGAAGCCAACGGTTGCGGATCATGAATAACAAAAAGGTCCGCCTTAATATCTTTTAAAGCCCTACCAAACTGCTTATTAATTTTTAGATAGTAATCAAGTTCGCTTTTTGAAAACTTGATATTCGCCCCCTGGAGCGCATTGTGAAACTTTTTGGTAATTTCAAAAAACTTTGCCGGCGGATTAACTACGAACCAACGGGAATCCACCCCCAAGCTCCGCTGAAGCGGCACTAAACTTATGAGAATCTCCGCCACCCCGCCACCATTGGCGGTGGAGTTAATATGAACCACCCTCTTTCCTTTAAGGGGACGTGAAAAGGATTTAAGGCCACCGATAACTTCGGCTCCCACCACCCTCCTATATTTATTGATATTCTTCTTTTTGACTAAGACTTCCTCTAATATCACAGCGGAAAAACAGCCTAAACCCGCACCTTTCAGCACTTCAGCTCCTCCTGATTATTCTAACGATATTTCAGCCCAAAAGCTACAATCCCAAAAGCCACCGCCACATTCAATGATTCTTTTCGACCAGCCATCGGAATCTCCAAAATCTTATCTACCCGACTTAAAATAGTGACCGGCAATCCCTTTATCTCGCTCCCCAGGACCAACGCCACCTTATCCTTCGGCCTCACTCTTACTTTGTGGTACGGAATTGATTTTCTGCTCTGCTCCACCGCCAAAATTTTATATCCTTCACTTTTCAGGCGATCAACGAGCGCGCTCGTTGATTTAACCTTCTCCCATTTTATGTATTTTTCGGCTCCGAGCGCTACTTTGGCGAATTGAGGTTTCAACTTGCCAAATTCATCTACGGGAGAAGGAGTAATCCCGCAAAGATAAACCCCGACACCATAACGAGCATCAGCATTCTTTTTCTTCTGCGCCTTTAGCGCCAATGCTCGTTTGGTGTGGGGGCTAACTCCCGCCGCATCCGCCGTCCGAAAAATACTCCCCACATTATGCAAACTCCGAATGTTATGAAGAATCACAATCATGCTCTCATAATAAAGCAAACACCCCGCCGACAAGCAACAGGGTGTTGCTTATCGCGCGGGGCTTATCCTAGAGATCCGAAAGATCGATGGGAACGCTCCGCCTGCCAGGACCGTATTGGAGGCAACCGCCCAGCGAAACTACGACCACTGGTCCTCTTGGCAGAGGAAACCTCCGATCGTAACCGCGGACGAACCGCTCGTACGTCACCTGGACGTCCCAGACATCCTGTGGGTCGTACACGCCGGTCAACAGTCCCCAACCGATCTTGACCTTCAGGCAGCAAGGACACTGCCTGACCTTGAACTCGTAGCTCTCGAGCCGCTCCTTCCGGTGAAGGCCGATCCCGCAGAAGAACTGTCGGATGCGTCCTCCTCGATTAGGCCAAAAGCCGACTGGATGCACACCGGTCTCGTCCATCCAGTACTCGCCCGGCTCTTCTGGGAGGAACTCGTTGATCTTCCGCTCCTCCGGGAAGAAGACGCCGTTCCCAATGGGACCTACCAGGCGAACTGTTGCCTGGAAAGTCGGACCTATGAAAGTGAGTACGGGAGCAAGGTCATAGTTCATCCAGCTCCGCAGGAGCCCTCCTTGCGCGTCCTCGCCCACAAGGCGAGGAAAAGCGAGATATCGATCCTTTTCACTCGCTTCTCCCAAGGTGAGGTCTTGAATCGTCCCCCCTGACTCTGGCGGATACTCGCTTCGCTCGGACACTGCGCCTCCCTTCCATCGCCGAAAATAGCCATACGAAGTACAGTCCTCTTTAAATCATTTTCCAAAACCCCTGTCAACTCAAGAAACAAACACCCCGCCGATAAGCAAAACCTCTCAAAAAATCAAACTCCCTAACTCCCCTGCTTCCCTCAGCCAGCCTAACTTTTACCCATCTACTATACTACTAAACAAATTCCGCGATCGCGGAACTAGTTTAGTAGATAAAATTCTCATTCACTCCACCCGCAATCAATTCCCGATTTGAAAATAAATCAGGCCGCCACTGCTTCCCTTGAAATTCCCTTTAGAACAAATTATTACCAACCTGATGGTAAAGATTGCCTGAACCATCGGTTTTAATTTCTATTTGATTGAAATTACCCTGTCCAGTAGAAGCAGTGTTTATACAAGCACTGTAAGGAGATGTAATGTCAGGAGGGTTAGGACTATTAGTTAAAGCAGTAAGGAAAGGGCGGTAGGTATGACCTAAAGCAAAAGTACCGCTGTAATTGACCGGAAAAGTCAAGATCACATCTACCCAAGTGCCGCTCTGTGCCGGGTTAAAACAATAATAACTTTGGTCGGCATAACTGGTCGCTATTCCGTCCGGGGGGATAGCAAAATTTGTCAAATTATCATTATCAAAGATACCAACTAGGCCGATAAAGGAATAGACATTCGCCGCAGCAGCATTAGGTTTTACCTTTAGATGAAGTTGTCTTGCCGAACCGGGTACTGGATTTAATAACGCTTTATTTGATAGCGTGCCAGACCAGAGATAGCTTGAACTGTAATCTGCTTGCTCAAAAAGGACTGAGCCGGCAGGCAGCGCGGCGCTTACAGAAACGGTGGACGAAACGGAAGAAGAAGCATTTCCATTATCGGAAACGTTTAAGCTCACTTCGTAATTGCCGGCACTGGAATAAGTATGAGTTGTAGTTGCACTGGTGGAAGATGCTGAAGCACTATCGCCAAAATCCCAGCTATAAGAAGTAATTTGACCATCGGGATCACTGGAAGAGGCGGCGTCAAGACTAATCGCATTACCAGTTGTCGGACTCTGCGGACTGAAACTAAAAAGGGCGTTGGGTGCCTGATTAGAAGGCACTGATTGGCAAGTGCTCGACTGGGTCTTCGGATTAGGACAATCCTGAAGTTCAAAATCATTGGCGTTATTATCAGTATCAATAAAGCCGCTGCCAGTTTTCCGTTGAATACTCTCATTAGCCCCCGGATTAGTAGCAAACACGCTCCCTTCCACAAAAGCGTTCGCCGCCTCTCCCCAGCCAACACTGTCCACAATCGTTCCAGTATCTTCAGCCCCAAAGCGAATCGCCACTCCGTTATCATTGCTGATTGTTCCTGACGTCGTAACATCGGGCGTCGCAGTAATTTCTGTATAGCTACTATTTACCCAAAGATAATATCCTTGAGCCGGAATAACAGTATCGGTTGTCCAGGACTTAATGGTTGTATCACTCGTTCCTGTTTTAGTTCTTTTAACTAGACGGTGGTCATTTAGATTAACTGAACTGCTCCCATGATTGAAAATCTCCACAAAATCGTAATTGGTCTTTCCTGTTCCCCCGGTAATTTGAACTTCGGTGATAAGAACATCTGCTTGCGCAGGCACACTGGATTGATTACTCGAACCACTTGATCCTCCGCCGCCTGAACTGCCGCCCGAAGAACCACCGGAAGACCCTCCGCCACTACTTTGACTGCTCTGAGACTGGGAAGACGCCCATGCTGCCCCATTTTCTCTTTTTGGGGTACCCAAAATACCGCCGCTCGCTCCACCGCCAAAGGTAGACCAGGCTAAGTCTCCATTTCTCTGCATTGTCCGTCTCGAAGAATTATCACCCGCTAACCAATTCGGTTTGGCTAAAACCTCATCAATCAAACTACAGTCAGAAGCGAACAATCTTAAACCCTCGTTGCTGTTGGCAAGTGCACCAGTATAAATTACATCCGCCGTCACCCCAGGCACTGAATTATCATTAGTACGTTCCAATAAATAAAATCCACCAGCCGGGATGCGGGCGCCCTCTTTAAAAACAGCTTGAATATCTTCATTTTGATCTACAATCTGCCAGCCGCTGATATTGACTGGCTTTGTCGTCAGATTTTTCAATTCAATCCATTCATCGCTTGCCCCCAGTCCGGCCGCGCTCGCTCCACCCATCCAAGCCACTTCATTAATAATGATTTCGTTATGGGATGGGGATTGATTGGTATTAAAACTACATTCCTGCACCGACTGCTTTACTGTTTTTTTCTGCGTCACCTCTTCCTTCTTTTCCTTTTTGGGCTCTACGGCCGGTGTCTTTTTCGCCTCCTGTGTTTCCACTTTTACCTTAGCGACAGCGGCGCTTTTTACCGTATAATTTATTTTGTTACTTAAAACCCCTGTTTTCGAATCCTTGGCGTAATAAATGTATTGACCGGGAGGAGCATTACTCGGCATAACATAATTTTTCTGAAAAGCGCCGTTTGAATCTGTCTTGATAGGTGCGGTTACCGTGAGTCCGCCGGGTAAATCAAAGTGCATTAGAACATCGCTATCCGGAGAAAAACCCTGTCCGCCCTCAACCAAAGTTTCCCCTTGAGCAACCATTGTTTTATCAACAGAAACCGTCGGAGATAAATCCCCTTGCTGTCCTTGTTGATTCTGTCTATTAACATCAATTACAACTGCCGGTTGCTTATCAACTTTATTAAAAACCTGATTAAAGGCGGTCTTCGCCGCATCAATGGCTTGAGTCAAAAAATTTTTCTTTTCTTTCTTAGCGAACTTAGGATCGTTCTTTGCCTTTTCCGCCTCCTGGAAAAATAAATCTACTACTCCAGTTCCATGTTGAACCGATTTAACAGACAGGTTATTCCAATAATCGGTCATTATTTCTGGAGCATTGAATATCAGTTCGTCTTTACTCGAAACAAGCACACTGGCCTGTGGAGTCTGCTTGAATAATTTGAAGTATTGTCCTTCATCGCTCTTACCCAGAGCATATCGATACCCATTCTCTATATTGTACTCAACTGGCTGCGGCAAGTTATAACCGCTTTGTATACCAATAGTGTCCTCGCTATAGAAATTATTATTAGAATAAGTAGCTAAACTGTTAAAATAAGAATCTAAGTTATTGAGAGGTATCGGTCCCTTTCCAGCAATTCTAGTTGATAAATTTGCATCTGGAGAATTCAAGTTAAAACGTTTAGCAAATTCTTCATAAGGACTGCCACCCACATGGTCATCGTTTCTCGTATGATCAGGCACACCTAGATCCTCTATCAGATGCAGAACGTGCCCCAAAGCAAACATTGCCTTTTCTTCATCACCTTGAACATAGAATTGAATTGCTCTATTCCAAGTAAAATCGGCATCTGCTGAAACCTCACTAATTTTTCTTTGCTCTGCTGCAGTGAGTATTGAGCCTATAAATTGGGTAACTTTAAATCTCACTTCATTCTGCTTAGTGGCATCTTGAGCCCAAGTCCTAGATCTGTATCCTTTAATGCCATAAGAAGTATCTAAACCGCGATCATGGACCGGATCATAGAAGTGATTTAACCAGCGGGGTGTTTCATCTTCTTTGCGGCTGCCGTCTATCAAATAACTTTTCAGCTCGTCGGATATCTTTCTGTCAGAATAATTTTGATTATAAAAATTAATAATCTCGCTTGTTGAATAGGCATGAGTTTCAACTCCATAGGCAAGTGCGGAAGGTGCGCCAAAAATAAAAAATCCCAACAAAAATGTTGGGATCACAAACTTTACAATCTCTCTATTTTCCATACACCGGAGTATTCGTTCAGTTCTAAATCTACATATGCTTTTATCTCATTACCTTCACGTACCACAAATTTAAAATCTTTTTCATAAGAACGCTCGTTAAGATCGGACTTTGCCCTGGATAATAAGTCGACTGCTTCTTGTAACTTCCCGGCGTCCTTCGTTTTGACTAATGCTTCTCTCCATTTCGGATCCCGATTGCCATCTTCTTTCAAAATAAAATACTTGTAAGCTAGCTCAATATCATCTTTACGTAATGCATCAATAAAAAGCTGTAAAGTTTCCTCTGGAGTTTTCCCACCGTAGGTATCACTTCTCATTGCTTCCTCAAATTGTTGCTGGTGTGCAATAGCTCTGTCATAATTCGCTTGCATCTCCCGCGATTCTTTCGCCTCCGGACTCAAACGATTATTCCACAACCAATATCCTCCAAGCACTAATAAGATAATCGCCGCGAAGGCGATTAAAAATTTCCAAAAATTACTTTTCTTCAGTTTTAAACTCATTACTTCAGTCGCTGTCGGTTCCGTACTAGAACCTGCTGACTCTGTACTAGAATTCGTTTCTCCGTTCATAAAATAGTTCTTCTAATTAAAACAACGCCTCACGGCTTTTTCAATACAAGAATCCAACCGAATTTACGGAATCCTAAATACGCTTTTCTATCTTACTAGTTTCATTCGGCAATCACCTGCCGGCAGGCAGGCAGGTTAGGCAATTGATTCGGAAATTTCGGAATCAATTGCCGATCTCGATCAACTTGTGCGCTTAAATGCGGACTCACATTCTTTATCGCTACCGAAAAT
>JAUYKE010000039.1 GCA_030700125.1 Candidatus Colwelliibacteriota bacterium | reverse complement strand
AAGAAGCAATTAAAGCTGCAAGAGGCACCGGTATTAAAGTTAAAATCTTAAGTTTAGAAGAGATGCAGCGGCTTAAAATGGGTGGCGTCCTGGGCGTTGCTAAAGGCGCAGACGAAAAACCAAAATTTATCATCCTCGAGTATTTAAAAGACGGCAAGGAAAAACCAATGGTGCTCATCGGCAAGGGAGTTACTTTTGACACCGGCGGCCTTCAAATTAAACCGGGGGAGCATATGTACGAGATGCACATGGATATGTCTGGTGGCGCGGCTGTGATCCACGCCATTGTTCTAGCCGCTAAACTAAAACTCAAGAAAAATGTTATCGGCTTGGTACCGGCAGCGGAGAATATCCCGTCGGGAGCGGCTTTCCGGCCGGGCGATGTCTTGCGTACTATGTCCGGCAAAACCGTGGAGATAATGCATACCGACGCCGAGGGGAGAATTATCTTAGCCGATGCTTTAACTTATGCTGAAAAGTATAAACCCCGTTTAGTGGTGGATGTGGCAACTCTGACCGGCGCGGCAATCGGCGCCTTAGGCCAGCGGGCTTCGGCTATCTTTAGTAAGGACGAGAAACTAATAGAAACTTTCCGGGAACTGGGAGAGGCAAGCGGGGATTATGTTTGGCCATTGCCTTTGTGGGATGAATACGAAGAAGAAGTGAAAGGCACTTTCGGGGACATAGCAAATTCCAGTAAAACTAGATACGGCGGGGCAATTAACGGCGCTATGTTCCTTTACCAGTTCGCTAAGAATTTCCCCTGGGTGCATATCGATATGGCTCCGCGAATGACTTCCGTGGAAGGGGAGTATTTAGCCAAAGGCGCTGCCGGCGCTCCAGTACGGCTTCTCCTCAAACTCCTCGAACGCTACTAGAAAGTATAGATATTAAGCGCCATGATCGTCTTTATCGTTTTAGCGCTCCGGCTGATTATTCCTTTCACTATTTTTCGCTGGCCGCTTCTAGGCGGACTATTGGCGTTTGCCGCCGATTTTTATGACTTCCCCTCACTGAATAAATTTGGCTGGGGATTCCTAACTCCAGAAACCTATCAGCCGGTTGATAAGTTATTCGATATCTATTATCTATCTTTTGAATTTCTGGTCGCCCTACGATGGAACGATCTCCTTGCTAGAAAAGCCGCTGTCGGCCTTTTCTCTTGGCGATTAATCGGAGTGGTTGCTTTTGAACTCACCCAAATGCGTAAGTTCTTATTTTTCGCTCCGAATATCTTTGAATATTTTTATATTGCCTTCCTGGGTATTAAAAAATTCAAGCCGAAATTCCGCCTCACACAGAAGATTCTTATTATTTTGCTCTTAGCAATCGGCATTCCAAAACTCATTCAAGAATTTGTCCTCCATTACCTGGAGTACCCCTTGGGATTTCGCACTCTTTGGGATGCTCTCTTTAAATAAGGGGATAATTTGTTAGTAACTTACCGATTCTAGATTTAGTTTTGGCTTAAATAAAGGCTTTACCCGCCGCAGCTTATGCTGCGGCGGGTTTTTTGCTTTTATACCCTTTGTGGCTTAGAATGATATGAAAGTGGGGAAAAGTGGATAACTTTGTGGATAACCCCGTTTTTTGTGGATAACCCCGCGCCTGTTTTATCCGGAACTTTTAAATTTTGAGGTATTTACTCGTCCTGGGTACAGTAGCGTGCTTCTTCCCGACTAGAGAAGCGTGCCAGGTGCGGGGTAGTTATCCATATTACTTATATAAAGCATGTTTATCGGAGAATTTCAGCACAGCATTGACGAGAAAGGGAGATTGGCCATTCCGGCTAAGTTTCGCGCTCGCATCTCCGGAGGAGCCATCATTACTCGTGGATTAGACCGCTGTCTATTTATCTTCACTAATAAGGACTGGGAAAATTTTGCCCAGACATTAATTAACTCGCCTTCGCCCGTGGCTCGGGCTAATTCTCGGGATTTCAGCCGTTTATTTTTCTCAGGTGCCTCCGACGTGAAGCTTGACTCACAGGGGCGAATTTTAGTTCCCGATTATTTAAAAAAATACGCCGGACTTGATAAGTCAGCCAAGATCATCGGTGTTTATAACCGAATGGAAGTTTGGGACGACCGGACTTGGGAGAAATATCGTGAGCGGACCGAGGGATCCTCGGATGAAATTGCAGAGAAAATGGCTGATCTGGGGATATAGTGGCACACGTTCCAGTTCTTTTAAATGAGGTTCTAGAAATTCTGGAACCAAAATCAGGAAAAATCTTTGTTGATGGAACTGTCGGGGGCGGCGGTCATGCCGTACCGATTATCGAGCGGCTAGCTCCGGGTGGCACGTTTCTCGGAATTGATTGGGACGAGGAGTTAGTAAAGAATCTAGAATCTAGAATTAAGAATCTAACTCCACGGCTTAAAAGGATTGTGGTAAAGGCTGGCAACTATGCTGACCTCCCCGAGATTCTTGAAGAGGAGCACCTGGGCAAGATAGATGGACTGCTCGTCGACCTCGGATTCGCGTCCGAACAGCTGGAACGCGGCAAAGGGTTCAGCTTCATGAAAAATGAGCCGCTTATCATGACCTACAGTAAAGACACCTCCCCGGCCTACCAGGTCTTGAACCAGTTAAATAGGACCGAGCTGGAACGAATCTTGAGAGACTACGGTGAGGAAAGATATGCAGCTCGGATTGCGGAAGCTATCCGTGAGAGAGAAAAGAAAAGTCTCATTAGAACTACCGGTGAACTGGCGGAGGTCGTAAGACAAGCAGTGCCCAACTCCTATGAGCGAGGACGAATAAACCCGGCGACAAGAACTTTCATGGCTTTACGGATCTACGTCAATGATGAGCTGGAAAACCTAAAGAAACTGCTCAGGCAAATTTCAGAAATTATGAATTCTGGAGGCAGAGTGGCAATAATCTCGTTCCATTCACTGGAGGACCGCCTGGTCAAGAACCATTTTCGTGACTTAGCCAAGGAAGGCAAGGTGCACCTTCTCACTAAAAAGCCGATCACCTCGACCGAGGAAGAGGCAAGAGCAAATCCTCGCAGTCGCAGCGCTAAACTAAGGGCAATCGAAATAATATGACAATCATCCAACCAAATAAAAATCAGGACATCCGACGGCTTATTACACTTTTAACCACAGGGCTAATCGTCGTAGTCTTAGCCTGGGTACTCTTTTACATGCAAACGGTGATCTTAAAACACGACTTAGCCAAAAAACATAACACGTTGGAGACTCTCAAGGTGGAGAACGCCGAACTAAAAAATAACTTCTATGGATTGGTAGACGTCAATAATCTAGAGACATTAGCCGGTGAATTAGGTCTAGTTCAAGACAAGAATCCACAATGGGCCTTCGCATCACGGTTCTAGTTGGTATTTTTGCCCTTCTCTATGGGGCTCTGGGTTTTAGGATGTATGATTTGCAACTCCGGCAGGGAGAGGCACTTTCCGCCAAGGCGGCTTCAATTCATGAGCTGGCAGGGAAGCTTACTCCCAAACGCGGGAGTGTCTATTTTACTGATAAAGATGGGGGCCGAATCCCGGCCGGTATTAATAAAGATTATCCGAGCATTTACGCTATCCCCAAAGAAGTAACTGACCCCCAAGGGGCCGCCGGTATTCTGGCTGGCATTACCGGCAAAAATGAAAGTGAGTTAGTTAAGATTCTAAGCAAGGAGGACGATCCATATGAACCATTGGTGAAGAAAGCAACTGATGAGCAGGTAGCACTTCTCAAAAAATATGATTTGAAGGGAATCTATATTGGCGACGAACCCGCCCGTTTCTATCTCTTAGGGAGAATTGCTTCCCACCTAGTGGGATTCACTTCAATTGTTGATGATGCTTTCGGATTAGGAGCCGGCCAATATGGAGTGGAGTCCCAGTATAATAAAGAGCTCACCGGCAGGCCCGGTAAAACTCGAGGCGACAGATTATTAATCAAACCGAAAAACGGAGAGGATATTTATTTAACAATTGATCGTAACATCCAAGTTCAAGCAGAGAGCATCCTGTCGAGGTTAATAAGTCAATACGGAGCTGTTGGAGGAACGGTTATCGTTATGGAGCCGAAGACGGGGAAAGTTCTGGCAATGTTGAGCAAGCCGGATTTTGATCCCAACAGTTACGGTCACTACGAGATTAACACCTTTCTTAATCCTTCGGTCCAGTCGGTTTATGAACCGGGTTCTATTTTTAAAGTGATTACAATGTCGGCCGGTATTGATTCAGGCAAGATTACGCCTGATACAACTTTCGTTGACCCCGGGTCGCTCACTCTAAACGGCAAGACCATCAGGAACTGGGACTTGAAAGCTTACGGCAAAGTGACTATGACCAATGTGATCGAAAAATCCATCAATACCGGGGCGGCTTTTGCCGAGCGAACCACGGGACACAATATCTTTCACGATTATTTGGTCAAATTCGGCTTTAAGGAATCAACAGGGATTGATCTACCGGGAGAAATTGTCGGCAGCTTAAGGCCGTTGGAAGAGGATGTGAGAGACATTAACTATGCTACCGCCAGTTACGGGCAAGGCGTTTCACTCACACCGATTCGATTGATTACGGCGGTCGCTGCTATTGCTAATGGAGGGGTACTTATGCGGCCTTACACTAATGCTGAATCTCAGCCAAAAGTGGTTAGGCGCGTCATATCGGAAGAGACAAGCCGAAAGGTAATTGGGATGATGGTCTCGGCGGTAGATAAGGCGCAAATTGCGAGAATTCCGGGTTATAATGTAGCCGGAAAAACTGGAACGGGTTTCGTACCTAATTTTTCAACCGGCGGCTACACCGACGAGGTTATTAATACCTACATTGGTTTTGCTCCGGCCTATGATCCTCAATTTATTATTCTTATTCGGCTGGATAAGCCGGCTGGAGGACCTTTGGCAGGACTTACCGTTGTGCCCGCTTTCCGCGAGCTCGCAGAGTTCATTATCAACTATTACAGTATCCCGCCGGATAATTTGTAAAAAAGAATATATAGATTTAGTGTGGTGACCCCATCGGGATTTGAACCCGAGTTACGTGGATGAGAACCACGCGTCCTGGACCAGACTAGACGATAGGGCCTGCAGTTGGATTATAGGGGACATTCTAATAGAATTAAATCTAGCTGCCAATGATGAAAGAGGCTATCAAAAATTTTCCCAAGCAATTCGCTTTCGAGCCGGAGGTGAAAAACGCCGATAAAATTAAGCCGTTTGAGTCTATTGTAATCGGCGGGATGGGCGGCTCGGGCTTGGTTGCCGGGATTCTCCGGGCCTTAAAGCCGGAACTAGATGTGGCTGCTCACCACGATTACGGTTTACCGGCATATCTCATGGATTCGACAGGCTCATCACAAGAAAACACTGATAAACGTCTCTTTATTGCTATTTCTTATTCCGGTAATACCGAAGAAACGCTTAGCTTTTTTGAGGAGGCTGCGAAGAAAGGATTAAATGTCGCTGTTATCGCAGTTGGCGGCAAACTTCTTGAACTGGCCAAGGGGAAAGAGATTCCCTTTATTCAGCTTCCGGATACCGGGATTCAGCCGCGCATGAGTACGGGGTTTATGCTTCGGGCTGTACTTAAGCTCACTAGTGAAGATGTTCTCTATGGAGATTCCAAAAAACTTACGGATACTCTAAAACCAGAGGAGCTGGAATCAAAAGGAAGAAAGCTTGCTGGAGAACTTTTTGGATACATCCCAATTATTTATGGCTCTCGCCGCAATCTTACCCTTGCCTACAATTGGAAAATTAAATTCAACGAGACAGGGAAAATTCCGGCCTTCTATAATACTTTCCCGGAGTTAAATCACAATGAAATGACTGGCTTTGATGTAAAAGACGGCACCCGCGAGCTTTCGGAAAAGATACATTTTATTTTTCTAAAAGATGGCGACGACCATCCGAAGATCAAAAAAAGAATGGAGGTGCTAGAGAAGCTATATCGAGACAGGGGACTACCGGTGCTTGCGCTGGAACTTGGTGGCACAACGCGACTCCATAAGATATTCAGTTCACTTATCCTTGCGGATTGGACGGCATACCACCTTGCTCTAAAGTATAATGTTGAGCCGGAAAAAGTGCCGATGGTGGAGGAATTTAAAAAACTAATCTAGTGCTGAAGAATAAAATTGTTATTACTCTTTTCGGGTTAAGTATTGCTCTTCTTTTTATCTCTGCTCTGGTGGGGGCCATCGGATTACCCGGATCTCAAGGCCCTCTCGTTATTCGCTTCGATAAATTCGCCGGTGAAGTTAATCTAATTGGTGGCTTTAGAACTGTCTTCGGCTTGGGTGTCGTCGT
>JAUYKE010000026.1 GCA_030700125.1 Candidatus Colwelliibacteriota bacterium | reverse complement strand
GAAATTGGAAATTTTATTAAGGCCCCTTCGGAGCGGCCGATCCAATTCCGTTGGGCAATTTTAATTTTCTCCGACCAATCAAGGCCATCCAGGCCCTTCAAAAGACGGTCGGCATATTTGGTAATTTTGAAAAACCACTGCTCCAGTTCCTTTTTGATAACTTTCGTGCTGCAGCGTTCGCACTTTCCATCGATGACCTGCTCATCGGCCAAAACCGTTTTACAAGACGGGCACCAATTAACTGATTGTTTTTTGCGGTAAGCCAGTCCCTTTTTGAAGAGTTGAATAAAAATCCACTGCGTCCACTTGTAGTATTCTGGGTCATAAGTCTCCAGCCGCTCGTTCCAGGCAAAGCCATTGCCGATTGATTGGAGCTGACGGTAGAAATTCTTCTCTGAAATTTTTGCCTGCTTGGCCGGGTGAGTGCCGATTTTTAAGGCATAATTTTCCGAATGAATCCCGAATCCGTCCAAACCGATTGGTTCAAAAACATCATTTCCTTGCATCCGCTGGAATCGGCCGTAGATGTCACTTCCGGTAAAAGCGTACATATTCCCGACGTGTAACCCCTCCGCTGACGGATACGGAAACATCATCAAGTTGTAATAAGGATTTTTAGCTCTCTTTAAATCCGGCTCATAGATGCGGCTATCCTGCCACTTCTTGGCCCATTTTTTCTCTATTTTCCCAAACGGATACGCCATATTCCTAAATTTTTAACACATCACAAGCGTTCTGGGTAGTTTTAGCGGCTACCTCTTCCGAGTCTTTACCTAAAATTTCGGCTAATTTTTCGGCAACATATTTAACGTAAGCCGGTTCATTTCTTTTGCCGCGGTGAGGAACCGGGGTGACGTAGGGAGCATCGGTTTCTAAAACGATTTTATCTAGACCGACTGATTTAATGACCTCGTCATAATCCCTTACAAATGTAACTACCCCGCCGAAAGAAAAATAGAATCCTAGGTTAAGAAGTTCTTTCGCATTTTCTTTTGTGCCGCTGAAAAAGTGAATGATGCCCGATGGATTACCTAGAATGGGTTTCTGGTTGTTCAAAATATTAATTAGATCCGAATAGGCCTGACGACAATGGATCATCAAGGGTTTCTTGATTTCAGCGGCGAGATTAATCTGCGCTTCAAAAACTTCTGCCTGTTTTTCTTTTGTTTCTTCGGTTAGACGGTAATAATCCAACCCGCATTCTCCCACTGCGACAACTTTCTCGTTTTGGTTTAGCCCTTTGTAATACTCATAATCAAATCCTTCACCTCTACTAGAAAATCCCTTTGCTTCTTCATTATTACCTAATTCCTGGGAGTCATGGTGTGACTTTTCCGTATGAATGGGATGGAGGCCGACGGTCGCATAGACACCCTCACTATATTTTTCAGCGATCTCTACCGCCTTTGCAGAAGTGTCTTTTTGAGTACCGACGTTAACGAGCCAGGTGTTCTGCGCTAGCGAACGATCAATGACTTCTTTCCAATCGTTATCATAAGCGGCGAATTGGACGTGGGTATGGGCGTCAATTAGCTTAGGCATCTTACTCCAAGCGAGGGAAAAGGGGTTCAGGCATTTTGTTTTCTAGGATTGCGTTCTGAATTTTTTGAGCGGTATCCGGCATAAAAGGTTGAAGCATAATCGCTATATACCAAAGCTTTATAACTGCGGCTTCTATTAGTTCTTTGGCTCTTGGAGGATCGCTCTTCATCAAGCTGAATGGTTTCTCTCTCTGGATAAAATGATCTAGAAAACTAACTCCCTGCTGTTCTCCCCAAATATCCTCCATTACTTTATTAAACTCGTACTGTTCTAATTGCTCCAAGGATTCCCCAACACCAATTTGAGGATGTTGTATTACTTTCTTAAATTCAGGAAATTCAGCCCTCACTTCAAGATCAACTACCATTTTCATAATTCTGCCTACTAAATTACCAAGGCCGTTAGCTAAGTGGGCATTATAGGCCGCTCTAAACTTCTCTTCTGTAAAATCACTATCCTCAAAAGGGTGAATATGGCGCGCCAGATAGTATCTCACGGCATCGGGGCCATATTTATCCACTATCTCGAATGGATCAATCACATTACCCAAGCTTTTGCTCATCTTCTTGCCGCCGCTTGTGATGAAGCCGTGAATTACAATCTGTTCTGACGGCGGAATGCCGGCAGACATAAGCATTGCCTGCCACATGGCTGCCTGTTGGCGCACCTGATCCTTCCCTGCCAGCTGAACTACCGGCCACCATTTTTCAAACTCATCCATTCTGTCAGGCCAGCCAACGGCTGAAATATAATTAATTAGAGCATCGAACCAGACGTACATTACGTGCTCGTCATCACCCGGCACGGGGATGCCCCAGGGCATCTTTTCTTTCAAGCGCGAGATACTAAAATCTTCCAAGCCCCTTTCAACGAATTTTTTAATTTCATTAAAACGACTTTCAGGCACCACGAAATCCAGCCGCTCCTTGTAAAGATTCAATAATTTCTCTTGGTAAGTGCTGAATTTAAAAAAGTAGTTTTCTTCTTCGATGATTTCTATTTCGGCGTGCGGATGGACGATGCACTTGCCGTGATTCAGCTCTGATTCGGATTTTTCGAGCTCGCACTCTACACAGTACTTAACTTGATAGAGTTTTTTCTCGATGTCGCCGTTTTTATCACACAGCTTCCAGAATTCTTGAGCCGCTTTGATATGATGCTTATCAGTGGTGCGAATAAAATTGTTATAGCTTAAATTGAGCGCTTCTTTTAAGCGGTCGAACTTGGTGGCATATTCATCTACATAATCTTGCGGTTCTTTTCCTTCCTTTTGAGCAGCTCGATAAATTTTCAGCCCATGCTCATCCGTGCCAGTATTGAAAAACACCTCTCTACCTAAAAGGCGATTGTAACGAGCGAGAATATCCGCCTGCACCATCTCGAGTGCGAAGCCGATATGAGGCGGCGCGTTTACGTAGGGTAGGGTTGTTGTGAGATAAAATTTATCCCGCACGGCGACTGGCAGTTTTCCAGTCATCGGTCATCTCTTGAAGAAAGACAGCCGCTGGAACAGCTAAAAGCATCCCAACTAGTCCGGCAATTTCGGCTCCTCCTAAAAGAGCTACCAAGATAATAACCGGATGGACGCCGATGGCTTTTTTCATTACTAAGGGAACAAGAAGATTGTTTTCTAATTGTTGAATGACAACGAAAAATATTAAAACCCAGAGGGCCAAAGTCAGCGACTGGGTGGCGGCAACAATAATGGCAAGCGCGCCCGCAAAGATTGGCCCGGCAATCGGCACCAACTCAAAAAGTCCGGCAATCACTCCTAGAACTAGCGCCTGTTCTACTCCTAGAAGGCTAAGTCCGATCGCTACAACGGCTCCGATGACTAAGCTCAAAACCACTTGGGCCTGGAACCAGCGGCCAATCTTAGCTTTGGTGCGGCCATAGAGCTGAAGGACTCTCGCCTCCATAGCGGCCGGAAAAACCGCTCTTAAAAATCGCTCCACCCCCTCGCGGCTGACAGTAAGATAAAAAGAAAGAACCAAAACAGCTATCACGAATGTTACGCCTCCCAGAAGCCGCCCCAGGATCTCCAAGAATGGAACATTTCCGGCTAAGAGAAGATCGGTTAAATTATTAAGATTGGGAGTTATGAGATTCACTACATCGGCCGGTGCCTGAAAGCCAAAGAACCGATTGGTTAATTCAGATAAGTCCCTAACGAGAGAATTTAATTCGAGGATGACAACTGGCAGCAAGGCATAGACGATGAAGGCCAAAATAACGAAGACCGCCAGAAAGAGAATAATCGTTCCTAGAATACGAGGGATTTTCCACCTGTGAAGAAAGGCCACGGGAGGGTGAAGGGCGGTGGAGATAACGAGGGCCAGGAGGACAATGATTACCGCTTCCCTCATTAAATAGAGGGCGCCGATAAAAAGCACCATGGCTAAAATCCGCCAGAGAGTGGTCCAGGAGATTTCGGTGATTTGCCTTGTCA
>JAUYKE010000011.1 GCA_030700125.1 Candidatus Colwelliibacteriota bacterium | reverse complement strand
GCAGTGGTTTTTCAAAATTACCAAATATGCCGACCGTCTTTTGAAGGGCCTGGATGGCCTTGATTGGTCGGAGAAAATTAAAATTGCCCAACGGAATTGGATCGGCCGCTCCGAAGGGGCCTTAATAAAATTTCCAATTTCCGATTCGCAATTTTCAATTGAAGTTTTCACGACCCGGCCAGATACCATTTTCGGCGCGACATATATAGTTCTCGGCCCTGAACACTCATTAATTCAGGAGTTAAAACCTCAAATTACAAATTACAAAGCAGTTGATGCTTACATCAAAAAAGTAAAAGCGAAAAGTGAGGAAAGGCGTATTGCCGAAGGCAAAACCAAAACTGGTATCGAGCTAAAAGGAATTAGGGCCGTCAATCCGGCCACCAAAAAAGAAATCCCGGTTTGGGTAGCAGATTATGTGATAGGAAATATCGGCACTGGTGCGATCATGGCCGTGCCTGCGCACGACGCGAGGGATTTTGAGTTCGCGAAAAAATATAGGTTGCTTACTAAACAAGTTATTTTGAAATCGGAAACGCAGATTAAAAGTTATCTAATGGGCGCAGAAAATATTTCTGATAATGAGCTTAAAGATTTAGATATAGAGATTGCTGAGACGACTAAAAGCGGGAATCGTAAACTGATGATCCCAGCAGAATCTTTACATGATTACGAAAGCTTAATTATCGAAAAAATGGCGCCGGGTTTTTGGAATGAATATGTAGGGAAAGAAATTGTTTTTATTTTCAAACCCAATCGAGGTAAAGTCGAGCGTATCGTATTGAACGATAAAACCGCAGAGAAAATCAATAAACTTTCTTGTTTATATGCGAAACAGAAATTTATAAATCCCTGGTTAATGCTTGCCGAAAATAGTTGGTATACCGATTTAATTATTCACGATGAGAATGGAGTCCTTATCAACTCCGGAAAATTTAATGGGTTGGATTCAGAAAAAGCGAAATGGGAAATTACGAAATTCGTCGGTGGCTCAAAAAAAACACAATACCGCCTTCGTGATTGGTTGATCTCCAGGCAAAGATATTGGGGACCGCCTATCCCGATGATCTATTGTGAAAAATGCGCCCTAAACGATTCCGTCGGGCAAGGCTGGCAGCCGGTGCCGGAAAAAGAGTTGCCTGTGAAACTGCCGCTGGTCAAAGAATTCCGACCCAAAGGAAAAGGGGAATCTCCTTTAGCTTCAGTAAAATCGTTCTATGAAGTTAAGTGTCCGAAGTGTGGTGGTAAAGCAAAACGTGAAACAGACGTTTCGGATACTTTCCTGGATTCAGCCTGGTATTTCTTCCGCTACCTAGACCATCAGAATAAAAAACAACTCTTCAGTAAAAAGATGGCAAAACGCTGGTTGCCGGTTAATGCCTACATCGGTGGTGCCGAGCATGCGGTATTGCATCTCCTATACAGCCGTTTTATCACAATGGTTTTTAAAGATATGGGATTGATAAGTTTTGACGAGCCCTATTCTAAGTTTCGCGCCCACGGACTCTTGATTTCCGAAGGAGCCAAGATGAGTAAATCTAAAGGTAATGTAGTTATTCCGGACGAATACATTAAAAAATTTGGAGCTGATGTTGTCCGCACCTATCTAATGTTTATTGGCCCTTTTGAGCAAGGAGGGGATTGGCGAGACGCCGGTATTATGGGGCCTGTAAGATTCCTGAATCGGGTTTGGGATTTAGGTGTCAAGCAAGAAACAAAAGACCCCGGTAGTAGAGCGAAGCTCACTACGGGACAGGTTTCTCCTTGGTTTCACGTCCCAGTTAAGGAAATTACGGAAGACACCGCTGAATTAAAATATAACACCGCCATTTCTCACTTGATGACCATTCTGAATAAATTAGAGAAGGAACCACAAGTTAACCGCAAAGATTGGGGATCCTTTCTCTTGATGCTCGCTCCATTTGCTCCCTTCATCACCGAAGAACTTTGGGAAAAATTGGGCAATGAATATTCAATCCATAAGCAACCGTGGCCAAGGTATAACTCAAAATACCTGATTCAAGATACGATCACTCTGATCGTTCAAGTCAACGGTAAATTGAGAAGTCAGATTGAAATCAAGTCTGGCATTACTCAAAAAGAAGTCGAGAAGTTAGCCCTAGCTGATTCCCGTGTTCAGAAATTCACCGCAGGCAAAAAAATCCGCAAAATAATTTTCGTCAAGGATAAGTTAATCAACTTCGTAGTTTAAGCTGATCGGTCCACTCTTTCAGTCCTCTCCGTTAGTCCTTTTAGTAATCACTATAGTAAAAAAGCGATCGCTTTTTTACTATAGTGGAAGAGAAATAGAGAAATTATGAGTTCGCGAAGATAATATCCGCTATGTCCCGCCTTACCGCGTTAATCGTAGTTATATGCTCCTGGCGCGATTTTCGTTTTGGATAAGTAGCGTTAGAAAGCATTACCATCCCCACGCCTTTAGAGATGTCACACATTACCACGCACCCCGTAAATCCAGTTTTCCCAAAAGTTTCTTCCGTGCAGTATTGCCCCATATACCTCGGTTGATACAACTCCCACCCTAACCCCGCATATTCTCCGAGATATTCCAGTTGATTGGTGCGCATTGAATTGATTATCTCATGCGAAAAATATCGCTTTCCATTCAATTCGCCTTTATTGAGAAGCATTTCGAGAAAATTCAATAAATCCGGAACAGTAGAGAATAATCCGGCTGAGCCAACTGCTCTTCCGGCTTTCATAAAAACAAAAGTGCTTTCGTCGTGAACCTCTCCTTGAATATCTCCACCTCTCCAATCCTCGTTTTCAGCCGGGACAGTTTCTTTTTTATCAAATTTTTTGAGAGGCCAAAACGTAGTCCGATCCATTTTTAAGGGTTCAAAAAAATATTTATTTCCAAGAGTGTCTAGTGTCTCTCCTAAGACTCGTTCGACTAATAACCCCAGAAGAATACTTGTTGAGTTAATATAATCGAGCTTTTTTCCGGGCTTGGTTCGAAAATCAGCGGTTAGTATTCTCTCTAATATTTTATCTGCCGACTCATCCTTGAAGGAAGATAAATAAAAATCCCAATCCAGGGTGTAGGTCAAAAGATGCCTAATTAAAACCTCACCTCGATCTCTATTGCGGAACTCAGGGATAAAATCAATCAATTTATCTTCGGGAGTTAATTTCCCTTCATCGATCAATTTCAACGCCAGTGACGAGGTTGGGATGGCTTTAGTAATTGAGGCGACGTCGAAGATGGAGTCCGCGGTTACCGCCGGGGAGTCATTTTCATATGTAAAATTCCCGGCGGGTAAAACCAGTCTTTGGCCGCTCTTTTTGATTATCCCAACGACACAAGCAGGAAAAACCCGCTCGCTAATAGCTCTGGAGACTCTGCCCTCAATGAGTTTTTCAATTGCCACTCTTCTATGACTTTATCAATAACATCTGGGATTCTCTTCTACTCTGTTTATCTGCATTTCTTTGCGGTAGGGGTGGGATTCTTCCCTTTTGATCTAAATCTATGATTTAGCTATCGAGAGCAATCCGCCGTAACTTTAGTGGAGGCGGAGAACCTACTGGTTTTTCCCGCACAAAGCGGAGGTGGGAGGATTCGAACCTCCGATACCATTTCTGGTATAGCAGTTTTCAAGACTGCCCCGATCAACCACTCTGGCACACCTCCGCTTTGTGCGGGATTGCGATTTATAGCTCCGATTTTATATCGGAGATAAATCGGGAACAAGACCGCCGCCTTCGTCCGCTCGGCCACCCTACCTTCTTTTAGGTTATCTTTTCAACTCGCCATTTTCAAGGTCACCCCGTACCTTTTCAACTAAAAGGTGCGGGGTTATAATTCTGTACCACTGGGCCCATGGTATAGCGGTAACACATCTCCATGGCATGGAGAAGTCCGGGGTTCAATTCCCCGTGGGTCCACACGGGAATTGAACGGGAAGGGATAGGGAAACGGCCTAGCCCGGGCCGAACCCGGACGGCCATAGGGTAGTTTCCCTTGGCGGAAATACTAAAACCGAGGGGTTTTAGGGAGTGAATGAAGATGAGCGACGTGAAATTCCCCGTGGGTCCACAAGCGGGCCTATAGCTTAGTGGTAGAGCACCCGGTTTGCATCCGGAAGATGCGAGTTCGATTCTCGCTAGGTCCACAAAATTAGAAAATTTGATAGTAAGATTCGGCTGTCGAGAGACAGGTTTCTCTCAATGGACCGGTAAAACTATTGCAAAATACTTTTGCCTGCACATCTGAATGATAGTAGGAGATAAAATCCTTAACCGCCCCAACCACGCAATAGGTTTGCTCATCTCCGGGACTGCCCAAGAGGCAAACATTCTTAGTCGGCTCAACTTTACTCAATGACCTCCCTGAAGCATCTCTTCCTAGACTGGCAAAACAGGTATTTTGGTGTTCGGATTCAGCCTGTCGGCACCAAGCAAATGTTTTTTGGAAGTCGCCGTTGGTAACCTTAAGAATATACGAGGTCTGCATTAAGTAGCAGGTCTCTTTGTATTTTTCCGGGGAAGCAGTACAGGGGTATAATGGTTCGCTGGGGCGGAGGTACTTACTGGAATGGTTTATCTGGTCTGCAATAACATTTTCCATAAACGCCCCGCTAGCGCATGATTTTTGCTCCCAGGTTCCGGTTATCCGGTCACAGTATTCAAGTGATTTAAATAATTCATTTTGCGTGATAGCCATTACTCCATGACCCAATCCATGAACACAATTATAGTAATCAAAACTGTATCTTTCTTTCCCGGGGATAGTGCTGCAGATCGTATTTATTTTACTAGGCAAGTTTTGAAGACCAATTTTACCGATTACTCCCTCCAATACCCCATGGTAGTAACCTGACCAGCAAAAAGCGTCTCCTTTCGGAAAGGCCTCCCCGGGATTTTCAAGTCCTTCAGCCGCTACTCGACCAATGACATGCGTTAAAGGATGGCATTGAGCTTGAACATAGGCGTTCGCTTTATAACGATTCCTTAAATCACTAAAAGCCACAGCAATTCCCGCTCCTTTAACCAAGTCTGTGTAATAAGCTTCGTAGCAGTCAAAATCAGTAGAGTCGGCATCCAAGCATTTTGCTTCAGCCGTGTTTAGAGCTTCGCTAGAACTAGCTACCTCATTGCCTTCTTCTCCTTCCTGCCCTCTGCCAACCAGATCATTGACAGCTGGAGCTACGTTACTAAGAGAGGGTAAGTCCTTATCAACAACAATTGAAATGCCCAGCGCAAGAGCGATGAAAGCAAGAATTCCAATGACGATTTTAGGCCACATAGTTACTGCGGAGACGGGAGGATTCGAACCTCCGATACCATTTCTGGTATAGCGGTTTTCGAGACCGCCCCGTTCAACCACTCTGGCACGTCTCCAGCATCGTTAATCTATCAAATTCTCATTAAAAACTGAAGCATATGTTATAATTCATTATAATAGATGACTCGCAATCAAAATCTGACTGCCGGTAGACAGGGATTTACTCTAATTGAACTCTTGGTTTATATCGCCATCTTTGCCGTTGTAGCAGGGATTTTAACCACCATCTTCTATCTCATCATTAATTCTCAAAAGAAGCAGTCAATTTCGGGTGAGGTAACCCAACAACTTAACTTCGTCCTCGGCACCGTCCAGCGTTTCGTAGGGGAATCGTCCCTGGTAGAGGCCGTCTACGAAGGCAGTAACCCAAGCTCCACCTGCGCCACTTTCTGCACCCTTAAACTTCGGAGAACCGATCCCACCAAAGATCCTACAATTATCAGGTCAGATGTCGCTGGTATTTATATTAAAGAAGGAAACAGTGACGAAGTCGCTTTGACTAACAACAAGGTAATTATAGATAACCTCAAATTCACTAAAAATGAGATTCCCGGAGGCCACGCTGTAATAGAAATTAACACTTCTCTAACTTATAATACCGCGAACCCTCGTTTCGCCGTCACTAAAGCTATCAAATCTGCCATTGCCCGAGTTTCGGCTGCCACTTTTGATTCCGATCTCCTTCCCAATCTGGACGCCACTTCTGATATTGGGCAGACCAGTGCGCGGTGGAAAAATGGCAGATTTTCCGGAGACTTGACTATTGGTGGCAACGTCGGCATCGGGACGACGGCGACCATAAGTAAATTAGTGGTATCAACCACAACGAGTCTGGATGGGATACATGTTACAGATGGAACAAGATGGCTAAAAATAATGCCTGGTACAGTTGGTGGCAGTTCATATAATCCCATCGTTCAGGCAAACGATCTTGCAATAATTTACTCGAACAACGCTCCAGGGACTGGAAATTTTGTTATTGCTCCTTGGTCTGCGGCAATATCAGGTTTAAGAATGGATGCAAGCGGCAACGTCGGTATCGGAACGACGAGTCCGGGTGGAAAATTACATGTAGTTGGTCAAACACGAATTTCTGGAAATAGTGCGGCTCGCCTTACAATAGAGCCGGAAGGTGGCACAACGAACTTATGGAATTTGGATAATCAGGCAGGGGTACTGCGAATCTTTAGGGAAAATTATAATGGTACAAATGGGGCCGTAAGAATGGTGATAACAGATACGGGCGATGTCGGCATCGGGACTCAGGGCAAAGGAGTCATCTTAAGGGCTACAAGCGGAGCCAATTGTTATCGGGTTACAGTCGACAGTACAGGAGTCCTCAGCACCGCCTTGGTGACCTGCCCGTAATCCAACTTCTTGCTTGTCAAAAATCCTGACTCTTTGTTGACAAGGTAATAATTTGTTATAGTGTTTCGCAATTCCGTCTTTATACAGAAAGGAGGAAAACGTACCTTGAGATAACTTGCTACTGTGCTGTCGACAGCAATAAAGGGATTCGCGGCCGTTCCCAAGAAGGGAGGTGATAACCGTGAATGTTCGCCCCAATCTCATTGAGCTCCTGCTTGATGAGAAGCTGAATCCGGAAACTCTTCAGTTTGATCCCTGGGTCAAGTCTCTAGGGAAAGTGATGAAGAAGGAATTCTCGGGGAGAGAACTCATCCTTCATCTTCGCGAGATTTTCTATCGGATTCTCGTCTGGCGGCGAGCCTATCTCTCCGAGGGTCATTTCGGGGAGAAGGTTTCCGCGGCTTACGAGGAACTGGAGAAAGCCGAGCGGAAGCTTGTCTGGGAAGGGTTCGAAACCGCCTTTGTCCCTCTCTACCGAGAGGTGGCAAAGAAGTACGGTGATATCCGGTCGATTGACCGGGATATCGTTCGGCTCGACAAGCTTCTCGGACCTGTCAACGAAAAGATAAGGAGAGACAGGTGTTGTTGCGAGGCGGCGCATATCTAGCCGGACAGGCAGTCCGGTACTAAAAGGGCACCCAAGGAACTGAAGCAAGTAGCGAAGTTCGGCGGGTGCCCTCACACGTTTCGAGTCCGCTTTCTAATACTTTCAATTACGTAGTTAAATACGTACCTCGGATAATTTATTACTAAATCTTGGGCGTGGAGATATTCAAAATCTTTGCCGCCGAATCCTCTTTTAAAAATTGAGATTCCGTAAAATCGGTGCTTTTCGTTGTGAGGAGGAGACACCCCCCAGAAATTGTATCTTTTCATCCCGCGCCGCTTTGCTTCTTTGATTGCCTCCCATTGAATTAAATACGCCCCCGGATATTTCCGCCCCTCTTCGGTTGAGGCGCCATAATGATAAACCGCTTCCTTCCCGTAAAAAATAATAATCGCTTGGGCCAGTAATTTGTTTTTCAGTTCTGCGTTGTAGAGCAATACCTTATTAGCTTCAGAAAAAACCTTAAATTGCCCGTAGAGAAATTTATAAGAGAAAGGCACAAAGTCCTGTCTTCTGGCAGTTTTAAGTTGGAGCTCGTAAAACTTATCAATGTCTTCTCCGTTGGTGCTGTCAGTTATTCTAACGCCTTGTGAGATGGCTTTTTTAATTTCATAGCGGGTTGTTTTCCTCATGCCCGCCAGTATTTCCTCTTCGGAGCTTGTAATATCAAGCTGACTGGTGAGTTCTGCGTGGAGGTGAATCGGCGCGTTCCCGAACCTATGATTAGCAAAAATCTTTTTTGAATCCCGACTTGCTTCAAGCTGGGGACGGATTCTGACAAAAACGCACCTTTCCGCTTTAGCGATTTTTTGAACCTCGCTGAATGCCGAGTCAATTAATGCTTTACCCCCCCAATCAATAATCGGTCCGCCTGGCACTGTCAAATATCGAGCCCTCTTTGCTTCTTCTACTATAGAGAGCATGACACCAACGAGCTGGCCGTCTTTATAAAAACCGATTCGCTTAACTTTATTTCCAAGAGCCAGATAGAAATCTCCCCAATACCACGACTGTAGAAAACTCGCTTCAGGATGAGAAGTTAGAAAACCCTCCCACACATTCTTATCCCGAATTTCTTTCACTTCTACCATTCTACTTTCTGACTTGTCAGCCATTTATTAATTAAACCCGCGATTCGTTCCGCTCCTTTTTCTCTAACATTAATATGGGTTGGCAAATTAAGAATTCTCGCGGAAACATTCTCAGCCGTTGGACACTGTCCCGCCTGGTAATTGGTTAAATGAAGATATTTTCGAGGGGAAACCGGCGCGTCATACCAAATATCAGAAGCAAATATTTTCTGCCGCCTTAAATACTCAATTAGATCCTCCCTATTATCTGCGAAAATAGGGAAGCGTAAATTATTGGCATAATCAATTTGCCCCACGAGCAGAGGAGATAAAAGGGAACTGTGAATTCCCGCCTTATAGATATGGGCAATCCGCCGCCGGTGGGCTAATTCAATCGGAAGTTTATTAAACTGCGATTTAGCCAGGTGGCAATTCCAAGCAGGAAGCAGGTGTAATCCTTGAGAATCCAGCTTGCCCACCGGCTCCGATAATAAATGTAATTTCTTGAGTACAAGGTGGATTAATTTACCGAACCCCAGTCCGTAAAATTTCCTGATCTTCCAGGTAAAAATTGGATAGAACCGCTCAACGAGTTGTGTGCCATAACCGAGGTCAGTTAGGGGATAGGGAGCTCTAATCCGATAATTAGGATTTCTTATAATAAGCGCTCCGCCGGAAACGCTATCAATAATTTTATCTTGGCTGAAAGAGAGAATGACAAAATCACCAAAAGTTCCGGCTTCTCTGCCGCCTAAATAAACACTCCCAACACTATGGGCCAGGTCTTCAATTAGTAAAACTCCTTTTTCGGTACAAATTTTGGAGATTTCTTCAATGGCACAAGGGTAGCCGAGAGTATTTTGGATAATAACTACTTTAATAACGGGGTTAGTCTCCAGGGTCGCCTTCAGTTTTTCTGGAGAAAAATTCAAAGCCCGCTCCTCAATGTCAAGGTAAAAAGGGATACTTCCGGCCTTAACCACTGCTTGATGCACGGCAAGGCAGGTAAAGCCGGTTATAGCTACTCCGGTTCCTTGGGGCAGGTTAGCTATTTTCTGGATGATTTGGAGCGCCAACTCTATCGCCTCGCGGCCTTTATGAAAAAGGATTGTTTCCCCGCCATATTTAGCTCCTAAAAACTCCCTTAGCTTAAGGTGATGGTGTCCAAACCGAGGCGCAAGCGCTTTTAGCGCAAAACGAAAAGTATAATTTGAGCCCAAAGAGTTAAAAACAGTCATTTGAGCTCCTCAACGATCTTAGCGCAAACCTCTTTTGGATGGGTAAATTGGGGTGAGTGGCGGGCGCCTTTAATAATATGGATTCTTGAATTTGGAATTAGTTTATACATCAGTTTTGCATCGGAAAAAGGAGTGATTTTATCTTCCCTGCCCCAGATGATTAAAGTTGGCGTTGTGATTTTGTGGAGATCAGGCGTTAAGTCAGCCGAAATTAAGTTAGCCATTGTCTCCCGCATCTCCGGCCCCGCCTCCCTGTAGTCACTTACCCTCGCCAATTTATAGAAGAAGCTTCTAATGGCCTCCGAGGTCGTTAATTTTTTGCCGAACTTGGCCAAACTTTTAAAAACAAAGCGCTTGAGCCGAATCGGTAATTCATTGTGCCGGATGCCGGCCGAGTCGATCAAAACCAGATGTTTTGTGAGCCCCGGATATTTCAGGGCAAAGGCAAGAGCAAGTCGTCCTCCGTTAGAGTGGCCGATGAGGATCGCTTTTCTTTGCCCAACTTTTTCCTTAAGCCACTCTACATAGTCCTCCAGTGTCCAGACTCGATTTGTCGGCTCAGTAAGACCTGGAATACTAAGCAACTGGGGATTCAAATCCTTACCTTTCATTAAATTTAAAAAAGGCTCCCATTTCTCCGTAGAATAACTCCACCCGTGTAAAATCAATATTTTCATAGTCCCCATTGCCTCCGTCTTATTCTCCACACCTTCTCTTGCCGGCATAACTTTTTAACATCCTCTTTATCTGCTAAAAGATGCTCTACAACTCCCTCTAAAAATCTTGCTCCTTTGAATAAAATAGTTTCTTCGCCTTTGATATGCTCTCTAAGATACTTAAGAACTTCATCGGGATTTATGAACTTTACAACCTTTTCGTGATTCGTTATTCGTGATTCCTGCCTGCCGGCAGGCAAGGCGTTATTCGTTATTAGCTTTGGAAATGTATATTTTGATACGCGCGGTCCCATAAGTATAATTTTGTCGTATTTAACCTTAGATATTTCTTCCGCGAGTCTTTCGTGTTCTTGCTTCTCACTATTTCCCTGCTCGAGCATGTCTCCTAAAATCATCCATTTCTTCTCTGCTTTGATTTTGTCAAACATTCCAAGAACTGCGGACATTGAATCAAGGTTGGCATTATATGCGCTATCTATTATTGTAGTATTTTTGATGCCCTTGAATATAGAATTTCTTCCGGGAGGAAGAGTAA
>JAUYKE010000004.1 GCA_030700125.1 Candidatus Colwelliibacteriota bacterium | reverse complement strand
GGAAAATAATTTTTACGGCGGCCGACTGACGAAGCTTCGAGAGGAATTAAGCGGATTGAGTAAGCAAGAAAGCAAGTTAAAAGAGGCTATCCACAAGCAGGAATTGGCTCTCAAAAAAGTTGAGGAAGAGTTTAATGGTGTAAGCCTTAGCGAGCCCCAAGCTCTAAAAGAGCTTAAAGAAGTCCAGACCGAAAGAGAAAAATTGCTGATCGGTCGGAGGGAAATCGAAAGGACAGTCGCAAAACTGGAAGCCCAGTTTGAATTTGAGGAGAAGAATCTTGACCTAGATTTAAGCAGTATCCGGAGAGCAGTCGAGGAGTTGAGGAAGCTTGTGAAATCGCTTCTTGAAGAAGATGAATTGAGCTTGCTCAAGACCGGCATTAAACAAGTCTCAGAATTAATTGAAGGATTATTTAAATCTCGTAAGGTAGAAAAATCACCGGATTTAGAAAAGAACTTTAAAAAACTAACCGCCGATTTGAACTCACTCGACAAAGAACTCGAGGCCTTAAATAAAAAAGAGAATAGTCAAAGGCAGCTCCTGGAAGGATTTAATCAAAACTTTCGGCGAGCTTACGAACTGGTTGAAAAAGAGAGGAAAGAATTTGAAAAGCTGCGGGAAGAGGGGAGCCGGATTTTATTAGCCAAAGAAAGAACAGATACTCGACTTATCGACTTAAGGGAAGAGCTAAGCCAGATTGGTCTTAGCGTGGAGAAATTAGAGAAAGCGAGTACAAGCTTGCCGGCAGCGGAAGCGGCTGAAGAGCAAGCATTGAGAAGGATGTTTAAGTTGCGTTCCGAGCTGGCAGGCATTGGGGAGGTTGATGAGGCCTTAGTTAAAGAGGCAAAGGAAACAGAAGAGCGTTATGAATTTCTAACTCATCAGACCGCTGATTTGGAAAAAGCAATAGCCGACTTAAAAAGCTTAATCCAGGAATTAGATCAAAAAATTTACGGTGAATTTAGCGCTGCCATTAAAACAATTAACGAGGAGTTCACCAAGCTTATAAAGGTTATCTTCGGCGGCGGAAAAGCGAGATTAGTGGTGCAGGAGGCGGGTGTTGACATTGAAATTGCCCTGCCAAAGAAAAAAGTTAAAGGGCTGGAGGTGCTCTCCGGAGGGGAAAGGAGCTTGGTTTCTATCGCCGCTCTTTTCTCTCTTATTTCCGTGAGCCCGCCGCCATTTCTAGTATTGGATGAGATTGATGCCGCTCTGGATGAAAATAACGCTCGGCGGTTCAGTCAAATCCTAAAAGAGTTCTCCCACAAAACCCAGTTTATCGTCGTTACCCATAACCGAGCCACCATGGAAGCGGCCGACGTCCTTTACGGCGTTACCATGTCACCCGACGGCACCTCAAAAATTGTCTCACTGAAGCTCGCTTGACGGGCTGTTATGCTTCGCCATATCATAGCCCCGTATGGTATCGATCAAGCTGAAATTAATTGGAAAGAAGGGTCAACGATCCTTCAGAGTTATTGTTCAAGAAGCCCGCTCTAAACTGCAGGGTAAGTTTATTGAGGATCTTGGCTGGTACAACCCGCATTCGAACCAGTTTGAACTGAAGAAAGACCGCGTGCTACACTGGTTGGGCGTTGGGGCCCGTCCGACAGCAACCGTGTCCCAGCTCATCAAAAAATCTCAGCCAAAGGCTGATCCGCCTCTGGCGGAAAAAATAGGTGAACCTCAGGATAAGGCGGTAATAACCGAGCCGGAGGTGTAAGGAAAGGTCGCAACCCTTCGATTTCACTCAGGGTTGCCCTGAGCGATAGTCGAATGGGCAATACAGAGTTTAAAGAGATGGCTACAGAGTACGCTGACAGGGATTTTTTGGAATTCATTATTAAGTCAATCGTTGATCACCCGGAAGACGTAAAGGTTGAACGGAAAATTGATGAGATGGGAGTGCTTTTAACTCTTAAGGTTAATCCCCAAGACATGGGTCAGGTGATCGGCCGAAAGGGGAGTACCTCGAGCGCGATCCGTTCACTCCTCCGAATAGTTGGCATCAAAAATAACGCCCGGGTGAATCTGAAAATCGAAGAGCCCGAGGGCGGCCAGAGAGGAGAGAGGAGAAGTTTTCGAGAAGAAAACGAAGAGCCGAAGATGGGCGCTATGGACAAGGTGATCGACGACATTAAAGATTTATAGCTCAGAAGTAAGAAGAACGAAGTAAGAAGAAAGTAAAAGAAACCCGCGGATTATCCGCGGGTTTCTTTTATCGGAGGATTGCATACTCCATGATACATACTTCATACTTCTAAGTACCATGACTTTTCATATCATTACCTTATTTCCCGAAACAATCGAGCCTTATCTTAAAAGTTCAATTGTCGGTAAGGCCGAGCAAAAGGGGCTGGTCAAAGTTAAATATTACAATCTCCTGGATTTTTCTTCGAACAAGCATAAAAAAGTTGACGACCGCCCTTACGGGGGCGGCCCGGGAATGGTACTCCAAATCGAGCCGATAATAAAAGCTTTAAATAGCGCGTTGAAAAATAAATCTAAATTGAAAGTAAAAGTAATTTTATTCTCGCCCGCCGGCAAACAATTCACTTCTAAAATGGCCCAGAGCCTCGCCAGCCGATATAAACACATTGTACTCATCGCCGGCCGCTATGAAGGAGTAGATGCTCGCTTAAAAAAGATAATTGAGGATAGGTTGTTCGCCAAAGGCGGAAAAATTGATGAATTGTCTATTGGCCCCTACGTCCTAACCGGCGGAGAACTGCCGGCAATGCTTCTTGTCGACACCATTTCCCGTCAGATTAAAGGTGTCTTGGGTAAAGAAGAATCTCTAGAGGAAAGAAGATTAGGGGTGGGAGTGCCGGCCTACACCAGGCCGGAGGTTTTTGCCTACCGCGGGAAGAAATACCGAGTGCCGCGGGTTCTTACTTCCGGCAATCACGCCGAAATCCAAAAATGGCGTGAAAAGAGCAAGAAAGGGAAGAGTTGATAGTCCGGCTAAAATAGTTATATACTGGGGCTTGTTTTATGGACGAGCTAAAAAGCGCTCTAGAGCTGAATGACAATGTCGAAGAAGAATCCTCCTCTCTCGAGGAGTCTTCTTTAATTACCGATTTATCTCCCGAAGAGGAAGAGCTTCTTAACCAAATGATGGAGATTGGGGTATTCTACGGCCGCTCCAAAGCGAGGACCAATCCCTTAATGAAGGAATATGTCTTAGCTACGAGAGCCGGTTTTGAGATGATCGATCTAAAGAAAACTATTGTTGCCTTGAAGCAGACCGCTGAATTTATTCAAGGAGTAGTCCAGGCAGATAAAGGGCTGATTCTTCTGGTGGGTACCACTCCGGCAGCCAAACCAGTAGTGAAGGAAGTTGCCCGGGAGCTGGACCTCCCGGCAGTTACTGAGAGATGGCTCGGCGGTACCCTTACTAACTTTAAAATTATTGGCGAAAGAATCAATCAATTTAAAAAAGCTAAAGCCGATAGGGCTGCCGGTAAGTTTGAAAAATACACCAAGAAAGAAAGGTTAGAGCTCGATAGGGACCTTACTAGGTCAGAGATCCTCTTTGGCGGGATTGAAAAATTGGAGCGACTTCCTGCTCTAGTTTTAATTGCCGACCTGTCCGCCAACACCTTAGCCGCTAAAGAAGCTAAGAGAGTCGGCATTCCGGTGGTAGCCCTCTTAAATACCGACGCCAATCCTCGTTTAGCTGATTATAAAATTCCGGCCAACGACAAAAATCCCAAAAGCGTTAAGCTCTTGTTAGAGTACCTTGCCGAAGCAATAGTTAAAGCTAGAGAGCATCAAGCGCCTCAAGCATGAGTCAAAAGTCAGCTGTCCAAAAATTACGAGAATTAACCGGAGCCGGTATTATGATCTGTAAAAAAGCGCTGGACGATGCCGCCGGTGATTTTGATAAAGCCGTTGCCCTAGTTAAAGAAAAGGGATTCTCTTATGCGGCAGAGAAAGAAAGCCGAGAAACTAAAGCAGGTCTTGTTAAGGCCTATGTCCACAACGATCGGGTGGGTGCCATCCTGGAGTTGAATTGTGAAACCGATTTTGTTGCCCGCGCTGATCCGTTTCGGGAACTGGCTCACAACTTGGCGATGCAGGTTGTCGCCATGAATCCCAAGGATATAAACGAACTTCTCGCCCAGCCCTATATTAGAGATGAGAGAGTCGTCGTTGGCGATTTAATTAAAGAAGTGATTGCCAAAACCGGAGAAAACATAAAGGTGAGTCGTTTTACGAGGTACGAGTTATAGAATGACTGATCTAATCCTTCAATTAATTCTTCTTTCCTCATTCGCCGTTATTGTTTACTTAATGGCGGTTGCCGTTCCCAGGGTTAAGGACGACGAACTTAACGTTAACGGCAGTAAGAGCAAGATGACCAGCGTCTTACCTCTGGATCAAATGGACGCCTTCTTAAACAACTGGAAGGAGAAAGTTCTCCGCCGCTTGAGAATCTACCTAATGAAGGCCGAGCGGGGAGTTACGAACCAGCTTCATAAAAGTAGGGAAGTGTATGAAAAAGGACGAGAGAAACGCTCATTCCCAAAACTCAAACGAAGGTTTTCAAAACACCAAGAGAGCGATCTAAAGGAATCTCCAGATCACGAAAACTTAGAAGATCAGGGCTTGAAAGATACTTGATCTTTACCTAAACTCTTATCGAATGCGTCGGTGGCAGAGCGGTCAATTGCACGAGACTGTAAATCTCGCGCCCTAGTGGCTACGCAGGTTCGAATCCTGCCCGGCGCACTATGTAAAAACTCTTCGAGTTCACGTGGCATGCCACTGAACAAGAAGTAAGTTTTTAGAGTGGCCCGTGATAAAATTATGCAAATAATTTTATTTTACGGGCAATAACAGGAATTAATTAGGATTTAAATCCCGTCGCCTCGACAAAAAAGACAAAAACTTGTTAGAATAGGCTCTCGTGTAGCCAATCTCTGCCGACGTAGCTCAGCTGGTAGAGCAACGCTTTTGTTCCCGATTTGTCTTCGACAAAGGCGGAGCTACAAATCGCAATCCCGCGAAAGCCCCCTTAGTTCAGTGGCAGAACAGCAGTTTTGTAAACTGCATACGTCAGTTCGATTCTGGCAGGGGGCTCACTTTCTGCGGGATAAAGAGGAGGTCGTCCGCCGGAGTAGTTCAGTGGTAGAACGCGTTCTTGGTAAGAACGAGGCCGAGGGTTCAATTCCCTCCTCCGGCTCCAAGGGTTTATCCCCAGCACTCCCCAGCTCGTATTTGCTATACTTAGGGCATGCTAAAGAAAAGAGATGTAAGGATATATACAAAAGTCCGATTCGGCTTGTTGCTCGGCTCGGTTTTCGTCCTCCCCCTAGTTCTGGGTAGTATTCCCGCAGCTAACGCCGCCACCGCTGGAGAAATTCAAGCCCAAATCCAAACTCTTCGCGGGAGTGTTCAAGCGCTCCAAGCTCAACTTGCTTCATCTCCGGCTCCTTCTTCAGGGACCGTTACTATTACCAAGACTCTTCGTTTAGGCTCAACTAATGCCGCAACTAACGGGGAAGTCTCTCAACTTCAGCAGTTCTTGGCCCAAGATACAAGCATTTATCCTGAAGGTCTTGTTACCGGCTACTTTGGCCCCCTAACCCAGCGAGCGGTTCAACTGTGGCAAGGCACACAAGGCGTTGTCTCATACGGCACCCCGGCTACCACCGGTTATGGTGTAGTCGGTCCTTTAACCCGGGCTAAGATTAGCGGGGTCGCAAGAAGCATCACTTCACCCTCCGCACCTTCACCTACACCCTCTCGTGCTCCTTCGTCTGCTCCTTCTGCACCTGCTGGCGGACAGCAGACGGGAAATGCATACATCGATCGAGTGCTCGCCGATAAGTCAGTGGCCGGCACGGATGCAGAGCAGTTATCCCTCATTAATTACGCATTTGGGACAAATTATAAAACCCTCGACGAGGCGAAACGAGTCCTTGAGATCCCGTTTATGTTTGCTGGCCGGGAGCAGTGGGTTCTGAATCTGTCCGGGAACCAGGCAAAGGTGGCGGCAAGCCCGGCATTGCAAGACGTAACGATGGTGGGACTCGACGATAAAAACGCGTGGCTTCTTTTCCTCGGTGGTCTCCAGCAACAGCTGATCTATGGGGGGACGGCAAAGGCTCGAGAGATACTCGCCGAGCGGCAGAAGCTCGTGCCTGCGTGGGTACCAGAAGTAGTGACGAAGCTGCGAGGGGAAGGAATACCATTCAGCGTGGAGCTACTTGCAAGTCCAGAAATAAACTTGACCGATCCAACGCAACCATTATTTCCGGAGAATTCCTCCCCACTGTCGCTGTTCTCGCTCGGGGTGTTGCAGCAGGGAGAGAGGAATTTTCTACGTACATTTTCAGCCCCAGAACTTCTGAAACAAATATGGCCGATGTATTATGCCTATTACCATCGTAACCCGGGCGAAAGCGTCTTCGATTCTTGGCGCAGGTTAGGTCTGGAAGCAAAGTACGGGCCTCCACCCTCCTCTCTTACAATCGGCGGCGGCGCCCTGACATCAGACTGGACGCAACAGCTTCTTGAACACGGCTATAGTTTACCCACCGGGCCAGGTGCCATTCAGTTAGGAGTAAGGAGGACTGATGCCTACAAGAGCTGGCAAGCGGCGGGTTATCCAGGTTCAGCAACAACAGCAACAACTGGTACAACTGGAGGTACAACAGCAACGGCAGGTACGACAGGTACAACAGCAACAACAGGGACGACGGGGACAACAGCAACCCAACATCAAATATCTCCAACCCCAACCCCAACTCCCACCGCGGTGTTGCCTCTACCTCCAACGACCTATACTACTGCTCCTTGCAACGGCCGTGAAAAAACGAAGGCTTTCCCGTGGGATGGAAAGTGCTGGGGTCCGAATGAGCCGCTAGGTTCGGCTACGACCGGCGGCCGTTGTATTAGTTTCGGAGGGTGGCTCAACAAACACGGCGTCAGCACGAAAGCACTGAAACAAACATGGTGCAGTACCAAGTCGGGTCCGCAACAGCCTTGCGGCATCTGTCCGGTTTCAACGCTTTACACCACACCGTAGAATTAAACTTTCCAATTTTTGACCAACCATGTAGCGGGCGGCACTGTGTGCCGCCCGCTACATTTCTCCTGACAAGTCTTCGGGTGCCCCTGAAAATACATTAAGGGTTTGTTTTAGAGGTTGGATCTATCTCCGGCATTCCCCAACCCGCATTTGCTATACTTGTGGGATAGGGTATGCCCCAAAAAAGACATACGAGGATATATACAAAAGTTCAATTCCGTTTATTGCTCGGCTTGGTTTTTGCCCTCCC